>NZ_JAKDUI010000091.1 GCF_030457785.1 Psychrobacter sp.
TTGAGAATGAAAAATCAGCATACTGTATTCTAAAGCATGCTTTTTGCGGGCAGTTCTCTTCGTAAAAAGAAGGTTCATAAGGACTATATCTTTTATAAACATATGTTGTCAACAATATTGCATTATTAACATATGCTAGCTTATTTACCGAGATTTCATGTGATATCGTCGCATCATTTTGGACTCAATACGCCCTAACGTTGACGGTGTTTTTCTTGCGCAGAGTTTTGCGCTTTTACTTCCACGGGTGATTTTTTTGTTTTGCTAAGCTGCTGTGATGTAGATTGGTTCGGGGCTTAGCTTGTCTTGAAGTTTTGACTTGTCTGAATGTTTTCTGCGTTACTCTGTGTTTTTTAGACTGTTCAGCCTTTTTTTGACTTTGAAAATGTGAGTGTTGAGCATTACCATTATAGGCAGCGTTGGCTTGTCCAACCGTAGCAAAGCAGCTAGAGGCAGCTAGGATAGAGCCAATTGCAATGTTTTTTAACGTGGTTCTTTTCATTATTATTTCCTTTGAGTTTCATATGAATATAGCTTATAAAAGCTGATTTATTTGAGAGTAAGTCGCTGCTATCAATAAGCAGCTGTGTTACTCCATCTATAAAAGAGATGATATAAGATAACGATGTTGCGTATATTTATGAAACTTAAAGAAAGGTAATGATTGTTGCGAATGCTGGCTTATAATTTCTACTTGACACCTATATGGTACGTGGTATCTATATGATATGTGACGTCTATATAGTGGTGGTAAAAGATTCATTATAACAAAGGCAAGCAGGGGACATTGTACTTACTGGTTCAGTCATGACGCCAATATACCTTGATGACAGCGTCTGTACGGCTAAGTTGTAGTCGCTCTCTCAACAAGGGGCGCAGTGCCTTGGCCGTTTTTGCTTCTAGCGCTCCCCAAACCTTATCTATCTGTAAAGGGTTTTTGTTTAAGTAATCACCGAGCTCGGTATTGATTGTAGAAGCCAAACTCTGACCTAGGTCGTCTTGATCAATGATAATCGGTAGCACGGTAACTGGGTTGTCAGTAACTGGATCATCAGTCTGGCTCGCCACGCTGGTTTCAGGCGTTTTTATACCGCTGCCTATTTTAATGTCATTGAAATACTGTTGATCGGCGGCGTCTTGCGTGACACAAATAATCAACGGTGGCTTTGGGTTGTCCCACAGCTCTAGCAAACGGGCAGCCGTCGGCATCGAAGTCTCATCTACGACTAGCAGCGCTTGACCGTCTTGTAAGTGCTCAATTTTTTCAGGAAACTCTCTTTTGGTGATAACGGTATCGTTTGCTTTCAGAGCGGATGCCCAGTTACCGCCTGGCGTGTCTCCATGCAAGTAGACATCGACCCAAGCCTGCATGCTATCAGAGGTTTGCCATGCTTTTCTGAGTGTGTAATAACAGTGAGAGCGATTGGGGGTAGTACGCTTCTGTGTATCGTCATCATTGCTTTTGTTGGCATTGGCGTTCGTGGCGTTACTAATATTGTGTTCTAAATCGAACAAATACGCATAGCCTGCTTCGTTTGTGGGTACTGCGGCTGGGTTTGATGAGCCATCAGCACCATTCGGTGTCGGTGAGGTGTGCATGCTCAACTCAAGGCGTAGCATGTTTTTGCTGACCATGTAGCTATCTCGTACATCAAATACTTGTTTGGTCAGCTTGATGGTTTTTTTGCCTAGCTTTTTATCCGCTTTTTGTTTGAGTAAAATGTACTGAGCCTGTAGCTCCTCAATTTGGGAAATAGGAGCGGCAAAAGCAATAAAGAAAACTTGTTCCTGAGCGCTGATTTGCTCTGAATCAGTGGGTGGTTCCTCTGAAGTCTTGGGACGTGTTGATATCGTGATACCTTCAGCGTATATGCCTGTTAATTGTACGTCTAGCTCACTTATTTCCGTGGTAGACAAAGGAGTAAATGCACCCAAAAACCCGAGTAGCTCGTCGATATGCTCTTCATTAATGTGAGCAAGAATACCGACGATTTCAGGAGCATCTAGAGAGGTGTAAGGGCCGCTTTGGTTGTTGTTGGTGTTTTTAGCAGCTAAAAGAGAGTTGGTCATATCTATACTCGCAAACAACGATAAATCAAAAAATGAATAAGAAAATAAGGCAATCAAGTTTATATGTAATGATAATTGTTTTTGTTACTGTTTACGAGTAAAATCCTTGCTAATTGCCTTTTCTATAAATGAAGGCAGAGTGCAATTCGCCAGCAATAGGCAAGATAAGTGTTGATAGGCAAAATTGTGTTCAATACTGCTTTTTACTAAAAATGTTTTTACCAAAAATGAGTGACTATATGCTACGTGCAAACAAGCTGACCATGAATCGTCAAGGAAATATCTTACTAGACAATGTGAGCTGCGAGATTGGTGCCAACCAATTGGTCGCCTTGGTCGGGCATAATGGCTCTGGCAAGTCGACCTTGATTAAAGCCTTGGCGGGCGAGATGACAAGTAGTAGTGGCAGCATCACTTTAGATGACACAGCAATCAGCGACTATGGCAGTAAAGAGTTGGCTTGTCAAATGGCTTATCTGCCACAGCAATTGCCCGAGGCAGCTGGATTTACGGTGCGTGAGCTGGTCATGCTTGGACGCTACCCACATCAAAAGTGGCTGCAAAAACCAACGGCAATTGACAAGGAAAAAGTAGCACAAGCAATGAAAGTCACCCAAGTAGAGCCGTTTGCCGATCGTATTACGGCGACGCTGTCCGGAGGTGAGCGTGCCCGAGCATGGCTTGCGATGTGTTTGGCGCAAGACACTCGATATCTATTGCTTGATGAGCCGCTTGCCGCACTTGATATGCATTATCAAATCGAGGTTATTCAATTGATTCGTCGGTTGGTAGATGAGCAAGGTTTGAGTGTGGTTATTATCATACATGACATCAACTTAGCTGCGCAGTACGCAGATCGAGTTGTCGCCTTGAAAAAAGGACAGGTGTGTCATAACGGTGATGTTAGCAGTACCATGCAACCTGAAGTCCTGCACGATATCTTTAATGTTGATATGCAGTTACTCAAACATCCTGTCACTGGACAGCCTGTTGCCGTGGCCTAATCTTTATTGACGCTTAATCTGCTCACCCTCTAGCTTGCCTACTTTACAACCTGCCTATAAAGATCTGCTTTTATGTCCCCTGTTTTTTATACCTCCAAAACCTCAGTGCCTATGTCAAAGTCAAAGACCATGCCAGTGTTAGATACCATTCCAGTTACCATACTAAAGTGGATGACGCTTGCATTGTGTCTAGTGTTAACTGCCTGTGATAGTACCCAAACGCCGCAAGAAAATATTGAGCAAGTCGATGAGTCACAGTCTGTAGATACCGTCAATAACGGTAGTGCCCAAAGCCCAAGTATACAAATCGTGTCTCCTGACTGGGGCAATGCAGCCACTTTGACAGCGATGGGGTATCCACCTATCGCGACAGGGGACGCAAGAGTCTGGCATAGATGGGTCGGGTCACCAGAGCTACCACCTGAGACGATTGACTTGGGCATCCGTTATCAACCCAATGCAGAGTTGATAGCTCAGCTTCCTGTTGATCTGGTCATCGATAACCCGTTCTATGAGCATGCTCGTAATTTATACGGTGATGTGCCCGCAGAATCGGTGTTGTTTGCTGCCAAAGGTGATATTGCCCAATGGTCTGATTACACTGCGCCTACACGAGAGTTGGGTGAGCTTATCGACAACCCTAAAATGGCTGAGAATTATATTTCACAAAGCGAAAAAGACATCACCCTTGCTGGTGAGCAACTGCAACAGCGCTATCCAAACGTTAAAAAGTTTGCGGTGGTGCAGTTTGATGCTGTTAACAAGATTCGTATGTATGTCGCCAACAGCTTGTTTCGACCGGCGCTAACAGGCATGGGCAAAGAGCTTGATACATTGGGAGAGGGCAATCAATGGGGGTTTATGTCGGTACGTATGGGGGATTTGGCAGCGTTAGATGATGATACTTGCTTGTTGGTTGTAAACCCCGTTAGTCCTATCACGCGCGCTGAGATTGAGGACAGTTTGGTTTGGCAGCGATTGGGCTATGGTAGTGATCGCTGCGTGGGTGAGTTGCCGCCAGTATGGATATACGGTGGCATGTCATCATTGGTTAGCTTGGCAGACAATCTATCAAATGTCAGCTTAGAAGGTGGGGCAGCATCATGAGTATAAAAACGACTGATAAAACTGATAACACAGTTGCCGATAATACCAACAATAGCATTGACGCTACTCCGTCATCATCACATGGTTCGAAAAAGCATGGTTCGAAAAATCTCGTGGCTTCCGAGTCATGGCGTTTTTGGGCGATGTTTATCGTTCTCGTACTGCTGTCGGTATGGAGTGGTTGGGTATTAATCTCTCAGGAGTGGACACGCCCACTTGCTGATTTATTGATGCCAAGCTCGCAATTGGATATCGCAAGTATGGCGATGCAGCTACATTTGGTGGCGACTGCGGTGGTGGCACTTCTGGCTGGCGGGTTGTTAGGTGTTGTGAGTATTTTGCTACAGCAACTGGTCAAAAATCCATTGGCGTCAGACACGACATTAGGGGTTGGTGTTGGTGCGCAGTTGGCCCTGCTCGTCGTGACGCTATTTTTGCCAAGCTTGGCTATTTATGGTGGCATTTATGTGGCCTTTGTCGGTGCGATAATGAGTATGGGGCTGGTGTTTGCCTTATCAGCACCCAGCCGTTTTAATCCATTGATTTTGGTACTGGCCGGTTTGGTGGTAAATATCTTGCTCGCTGCCGTTGCCAACGTCATGATATTGTTTTTTGCTGAGCGTAGTAATGGCATATTTTCATGGGCAGCAGGGTTTTTATCACAAAACAGCTGGCATACCAGTATCGCGCTACTCATCGCTGCGGCTGTGATGGCAATGGTTTGTTTGCCTTTGTTAAAACCGCTGACGTTGATGAGTCTAGATGATGCACAAGCCAAACGTTTGGGTGTGCCCATCAATGGCATACGCGGCTTAGTGGTACTCGTTGCTGCAGTTGTCACTGCTTTGGTAGTGAGTGAAGTTGGTTTGATAGGTTTTATCGGGCTGGCTGCTGCTAGTTTGGTCAATGCGCTAGGTATCTCGGCTATTGGTAAGCGTCTTATTGTTGCGTTTGTATTGGGCGCACTGCTTTTATTATTGACCAGTAATGTCGCGTTATTGCTCGAACCGATACTTAATATGCAAATTCCAGCAGGGGCGATGACAGGTATTCTGGGTGCGCCATTGATTATTTGGCTGATTTTGCGTCAGCGCCGCGAGCGTATAGAAGCCGTGACACCGATGGTCGCTGGCAAGGATAGTAATATTGCACTGTGGCGTTGGGGCGTTGGTGTGGCCAGTATCATCCTATTGGCTTGTCTTTTCGTCCAAGACATCAACGGCTGGAGACTCAGTACGGATTGGGCGCTCACTCAGCAGTATCGCCTGCCTCGTAGTTTGAGTGCGGCAGCAACGGGTTTGATGCTTGCGGTGGCAGGGGTACTGTTGCAGACGCTGACTCGCAACCCTATGGCTAGCCCTGAAGTGTTGGGTGTTAGTTCGGGCGCCGCGCTAGGGGTGATTTTAGGGTTTATATTATTGCCGGCTCTGGGATTGTCTGCAGGCGCAGGTACCTTGTTGATTTCAGGTTTGTCAGGCGCCATGGCTGTGCTGCTACTTATCGTTTGGTTGGCACGCAAGGTGAGCTCAGGGTATTTACTGCTGGTGGGTATTGGTATTGCTGCGATGATGGATGGCGTGATGCACATGGTCAAGCTGTCTGGTGATCCACGTTTAGAGGCGATGCTCAGTTGGCTTTCAGGTACGACATATAGCGCGCAGCCGAGTACGGTATGGTATCTCATTGGTATTGCCATTATATTGTTTGTCGTCAGCCTGCTACTCCTAAAGCCTTTGCGCGTTCTTGGGCTAGGGACGGGTGTTGCTCGTAATTTGGGCGTCGCAGTAACGCCAGTAACCTTTGGTATATTGGTATTAGTAGCAGCACTTAGTACAGCGAGCACACTCGCGGTCGGACCATTGAGTTTTATTGGGTTAATGGTGCCGCATTTAGCCAGCTCGCTTGGTGCGATAAAGCTTGAGCGTCAGTTGCCTTTAGCAGCATTGTTGGGTGCAGGTATGATGGTGTTAGCCGATTGGGTCGGGCGTTATGTCATCTTCCCTTACGAGCTGCCTGCCGGTACGGTTGCCGCTATTATTGGTGGTGCGTATTTCTTATGGTTGATTCGTAAAGTGCCCACTGCTGCGAGTAGATAAGGTTTACTAGATAGCAGGTCATTTCAATAATATCGTCGTCGTAGGATCGAAATAAAAATTTTGCTGTAAAAATAAATGGTTATCATTTACAATATCGTTTACGAATTTAGTACAGCCAGTATCCTTAGATAAATAAATGAATGCCCTTATGTGACTATATAACCGAGTGACATATAACTGAGTAAAATGAATATGAGAAACCATCGCCAACTCGCACTATCCGTTCTTACGCTTTGCATCAGTCAGCAACTATACGCACAAACCGAGACCAATAGCGCTGACATTGCAGTATCAGCAGAAACCTCAGTGAAATATGTCTCAGATTCAGATTCAGATTCAGATTCAGATTCAGATTCAGATTCAGATTCGGATTCAGATTCAGATTCAGAATCGAACGAAACGCCAAACGTTACCTTAGACACGATTAATGTCACGGCTGATGCTAGAACAGGTACAGCGCTGGCACAAAAGATTAGTGAGATGCCAGCAGTCACGCAAGTGATTAGTGAGGAAGAGATTCAGGTGCAGGCGACAGGTGATCGTACTACTGGTGATATATTGGCACAGCTAATCCCAAGTCTGGGAGCAAGCAGTGGCTCAACCAGTAACTATGGTACTAGCATGCACGGTCGACCGGTACAGTTTTTGCTCAATGGTGTGCCACTTAGCAGCTCACGCAGTTTGTCACGAGAGCTCAACAGTATTGATCCAGCGCAGCTTGAGCGAGTAGAGGTGCTGTCTGGTGCTACGAGTATTTATGGTGCTGGTGCTGCCGGCGGTCTGATCAACCTTGTCACTAAATCTTATGTGGGCTACGGTCCGATCAGACAAACCCGACTAGGCGTTAGTAGCAGCCGAAACTTTGAGTCAGAGTCATTGGGTTATAGTGTCGGGCAAACACTAGGCTATGGCGGTGAACGAGTGTATGGTCGCTTAGATGTGGATTATGACAGTAAGGGTGGCAACTTCGATAGCAGTGGCGACCGAATTAGCCCAGACGTCAATCAAACAGATCAGCAAGATACTGAGGCTTTGAGTGTCAATGCCAGTTTGGGTATAGAGCTGACTGATAGTTAACGACTTGATCTGGCCGCCACTTATTACAATGATGAGCAAGATACTGACTATGGCCCAGATTATGGTGATGGTTTAGGCGTGCTACTGGATGGTGACACACCTTCATTACAAGCCATCGATGGCGCCAACATAGAAAACCAGCCGTACACCACCAAAACATCGTTAAATTTGAATTATGATAATGATGATTTTTTAGGGTCAAATTTAAGTGTGACTGGTTACTATAGAGATGAGCAAGGTCGTTTTTATCCATCAGGAAAAACGGCAGCACCTCAAGCGGCTGAAGAGTGGGTGGCTAACGGCCTGACTGACTCAGATACATTGGGCAAGCTACTAGGTGCTGCGACATTCGTCACCCAGTCAGAAGCAGATATTGAAGTCATGGGCTTGCGTGCAGCGATGCAGACGGATAGCGAAATCGCTGGCAAAGATACCTTATTTAGCTATGGTGTTGATTTTGAGCGTGAAAACAGTGAACAAACTTATTATGGTCAAGATTTAAATACGTTCATTGCTAGTAATGGTCTGAATGCTGAAACCAACGGTCTGACCTATAATGGTGGCCCAGCCACGACCATTGATAAATGGGGTGCCTTTGTCAATGCAGATGTGGATTTAACAGATAAGTGGCACACTAGTGCTGGTGTGCGCTATCAGAGACTTGAATCAGAAACTGACGCCTTTACGCCTATCTACGAGCAGCTACTGGAAGAGTACTTTAATAATCCTGCTATTAGCGATATCAGTGATGCGTATGGCATAGATTATCAAGCAGGTATGGTAGAAGAGGGCAGTACTGACCACGACAAAGTGCTTTTTAACCTTGGTACCAGTTATCAACTAACGCCAAACGACCAAGTGTTTGCGAACTTCTCACAAGGGTTTACAACAGCTGATATACAGCGCGCGCTACGTGATGTGCGTGCAGGTTTTGTT
Organism: Psychrobacter sp.; assembly: GCF_030457785.1. GTDB lineage: Bacteria > Pseudomonadota > Gammaproteobacteria > Pseudomonadales > Moraxellaceae > Psychrobacter. The sequence goes on from NZ_JAKDUI010000091.1 coordinate 8,291, forward strand.
GTTAACTCAGACAATGTCCAACCAATTTCGATTAACAATTATGAGTTTGGCTGGCAAGTGTAGTGGTCAACTAATTTAGGACACCTGATAAGAGGTTTTTGTTAAAGTAGCGTTTCTCTTTTTCTAGCGGTGTTAAATAGTCATTAAAACGGTGTGGTCTCACTGACTGATAATAGCCCCAAATATAATCAATAATGGCAGTCCGAGCTTCAGCAATATTCTCATAACCGCCCTTTGGCATCCATTCTGTTTTAAAGCTCCTGAAGAACCTTTCAGTTGGCGCGTTGTCCCAACAGTTACCTTTTCGGCTCATGCTCTGCTTCATGCCATTACAACTTGCCACAGATTCAGCAAACTTCTTGCTAGTGTAATGGGTGCCTTGATCAGAGTGAAACAACACCCCACTTGGCTTTAAGCGCGACTGATACGCCATCTGCAGCGCTTTGGTTGTCAGCATACTGTCAGGCGAATCTGATACAGCAAAGCCAACAATACGACGAGCATATAAATCTAAAACGATAGCTAGGTAGCACCAGCCGCCTTTAATGCGAACATAAGTGACATCACCTGTCCAGACATGATTGGGCGATGTGGGGCTAAAGTTACGGTTCAGTATGTTGTCATGAGCTTTGTGTTCTTCATCACAGTGCTTGTATTTATGCGTCTTTAACTGACAGCTTTTAAGCCCCATGCTGCTCATAAGTTTACCTACCATATAACGGGTCAGCTTGATGCCGTGTTCATTCATTAGTATAGCGGCAATGCTGCGAGCGCCTGCTGAGCGCTTTGAGTCGTTAAATATTTGGCGGACTAATGCTTTAGTTTTGACGGCTTCAAGGCTGATGGGCTTGGGCTTTAGTCCATAGTAGTAACTGCTCCTCAATACCCCAAACAACTTGCATAAAAGGCTTTTACTGGCCCGTTTGTCTTGCTCTGCAAGCTTGCTTATCAGCGATAGCCGTTCAGGCTGTCCAAGGCCAGCAGAGCAGAAGCCTTTTTTAATATGTCGCGCTCCATAGTCAGCCGCTTAACCTGCTTACGCAATTCTTGAAGCTCGCGCTGTTCATCCGTTAAAGCGTTGCCGACTTTAGGCACTTGGCCACTCATTTCTTGACGGTACTGACTCAGCCATTTCTGCAGGGTAGATTTGCCAATACCCAGTGAGCTTGCCACATCAGGTATGGTGCGGTTGTGATCAGTGACTAAGCTAATCGCTTCTAATTTAAATTCTCGGGTATATTGGTTGCGTTTGTTGGTCATACTATTTTCCTTCTTTGGGTTAGTATAGCCTCTTAGCAGTTGTCCAATTTAATTATGCCACTACACATCATGCCACGATATAGCGAAGAACGTAAACAGGCTATACTCAGCAAACTG
>NZ_JAKDUI010000092.1 GCF_030457785.1 Psychrobacter sp.
AGTAGCACTGTAGCGATTTTAAAATATTTTGACTATATAATGTCTATGTTATCCAGTCTTTAAATAGACTAACTTAATAATAAATGAAGAGGAGTACAATATGAGTGACGGACAACCAAGCAATCAAGCCGAGAACAACCCACGTCTGGAGACGTTGGCAATTCATGCCGGCTATAGTGTAGAACCAACGACCAAATCAGTCGCAGTGCCCATTTACCATACCAGTTCATATGCCTTTGATAATACTCAGCATGGTGCTGATTTGTTTGATCTAAAGGTCGCAGGTAATATTTATACTCGTATTATGAATCCGACTAATGCGGTGTTAGAGGAGCGTGTTGCAGCACTTGAGGGCGGTATTGGTGCGCTTGCCGTCGCTTCTGGCATGGCTGCGATTACTTATGCCATCCAAACCATCTGTGAGGCGGGCGATAACATCGTTGCGGTATCGACGCTATATGGAGGCACTTATAACTTGTTTGCCCATGCGTTACCACGTCAGGGCATCGAAGTTCGTTTCTTTGATCATAAAGACCCAGCAGCGATTCGTGATTTGATCGATGATAAAACCAAGATGGTCTTTGCTGAAAGCATCGGTAACCCACTGGGAAACATCGTCGATATCCAAGCGCTTAGTGATATAGCTCATGAATACGGTGTACCCGTGGTGATTGATAGTACGGTAGCAACGCCAGCATTATGTCGCCCATTTGAGTTTGGCGCTGATATCGTGATTCATTCATTGACCAAATACATGAGTGGTACTGGTACGTCGATAGGTGGAGCGATCGTCGATAGCGGACGCTTCCCTTGGGGCGACCACCCTGAGCGTTTCCCGCTCTTGAACACGCCAGACCAAAGTTACCATGGGGTGAACTTTGTCAAAGATGTCGGGGAGGCAGCTTTCATCGCGCGTGCTCGTGTAGCACCACTACGTAACACAGGCGCAGCGCTAAGCCCATTAAATGCTTTTGGTATCTTACAAGGTATGGAAACATTGAGCTTGCGTATGGAGCGTCATGTAGAAAATGCCCAAGCAGTCGCCGAATATCTGCGTGACCATGACAAGGTGGCTTGGGTTAAATATGCCGGTCTGGCAGACCATCCTGAGCATGATTTGGCTCAAAAATATATGAAAGGCACACCGTCTGCTATTTTGACTTTTGGTGTAAAAGGTGGGTTGGAAGCAGGTGCACGCTTTATTGATGCATTGCAGATGATTACGCGTTTGGTCAATATTGGCGATGCCAAATCACTGGCTTGCCATCCAGCAACAACAACGCACCGTCAGTTGAATGAACAAGAGCTGGCAAATGCTGGTGTGAGTGTTGATATGGTACGGTTATCGATCGGCATCGAACATATCGAAGATATCAAAGCAGATTTGGCGCAAGCACTGGCCTCGGCTTGATATTAAGAGATAAACATCAACACCAAACGAGCAACAAAAAGCCCATATCAAATGCGATATGGGTTTTTTGTTGGCGTAAAAGTAGACTAAGCAGGTAAGACTCGCTGCGCGATATCTCTATAATCCTGTGACGTCAATCTCGGTCCGAACTTTTGAATGACTTGTGCTGATATCTCGCTGGCAAGTCGACCGCATTCTGGCAAGCTATAGTGCTGTGACAGCCCGTATAGGAATGCACCTGCATAATTATCACCTGCGCCGTTGGTGTCGATGACATTGGTCACTACTGGTGTCGCAACCTCATAAATCTCTACTTCTGATTCATCATCAGCGCTGTGAGCGATAGTTGCGCCATTCGGTCCGTCAGTCACAACTGCTGTGTGGCAATAGTCCAGCAAAGTACGTGCTGCTGCTTTGGTTTGTTCATTGCCCGTAAAGAGCTTGGCTTCTTCACTGTTGCAGAATATCACGGCAACTTTATCGCCCAGAATATTGAGTAGGCCTTCCTTGGCAAATTTCACCACTGCCGGATCAGCAAAGCTGACGGCGACTTTTGCGTTGTGCACGCCAGCTTGCTGACGTAATTGAGTCATCGCTGGTTGAATACTCTCAGACATCGCTAAATAGCCTTCTAGATATAACCAGTCCGCTTGCGTCAGCGCTTCAAAGTCGACATTATCCGCAGTGATGTCGCTTGATGTACCGAGATAAGTCTGCATGGTGCGCTCGCCGTCTTCGGTCACTGCCACCACACATGAGCCAGTGACACCATCTGGATGGATAGAGGTCTCTGAAGTCGCCACACCTGCATCATGTAAGTCTTTTAAATAAAACTTACCTTGGCTATCATCACCAACGCGGCAAGCATAAAAAGGCTTACCACCTAGACTGGCAAAGGCATACATCGCATTGGCTGCTGATCCGCCGCCTGCTTGTTTTGATGGTGCAATCTTAGCAAGCTTAAAGTAGGCGAGCAGTTGCTGCTGCTCTTCGATACCTGCCAGCGTCATATTGCCTTTGGTCAGCTCTGTCTCCTCTAATGCCGCATCTGATAGCAGGTACTCGTGATCAACCAGTGCATTACCTATTGCCATTACATCGTACATGACATACTTCTCCTATGTGAATTTATACTTTCATATTTTTATGTTTGAAATATTTTGGTTTATTTGGCTTGTAACGTGAGCAATCGCTGATAGAGAGCGTTCTTTTTTGCGCCCGTGATATCAGAGCCTAATGCTGCTGCCTTCTTCACTGACAAGTCTTCTAACAACCGTTGCAACAACTTATCATGGATGCTGATGTCGTCGGTATCTTGGGCGACGTCAACGCCCGCAATCACAATGACTATTTCACCGCGTTGCTGGTTGTCATCGGCTTTGACAAACTCGACCAAACTGCCAAGCGTGCTCTTATGCACGGTCTCAAAGGTCTTGGTCAACTCACGGCAAAATGTCACCTCACGCTCTGTGCCAAATATCGTTGCCATGTCTTCTAAGCTGGCAATGATTCGGTGTGGTGCTTCGTAAAATATCAATGTTTCGGTACGTGATTGTAAGGCAGTGAGTTGTTTTTGGCGACCATGAGTTTTTGCTGGTAAAAATCCAATAAAGCTAAAACGGTCTGAGGGTAGTCCCGCCACTGACAGTGCGGCAATCGCAGCAGATGCCCCGACCACAGGTGATACCGTAACGTTAGCAGCATGCGCTGCTTGAACCAGTTGGTAGCCAGGGTCGCTGACCAAAGGCGTACCAGCGTCACTGATGAGCGCGACTGAATGGCCTTGCTCGATCATCTCTATGATCTTAGGTGTTTGAATGGCGCTATTGTGTTCATGATATGCCCACAGCTTGTTGTGTCCTGTGCGCTTGGAATTGGTATCAGCATCATCTGAATCATCGGCTTGACTGCCCTTGGTATCAATACCAAAGTGTGACAATAGCTTGCCTGAGGTGCGTGTGTCTTCGCAGGCAATGATGGCGACTTGTTTTAAGACATCAATCGCATGCGGTGTCATGTCGCTCAGATTGCCAATCGGTGTCGCAACGATATATAGACAAGCTTGCATCGCGGTAGAAGTAGACATGAAAACCTCGGGTCGTTAAATTATCAATGTAATAGAGAGACGTTATGAAAGACAATGTCGCATCATTGTCTACGTTAGTTATCAGCTGTCATTGTACTCAGTAGGCTTAGCCATCTTAAGGGGTTTGGTAACTTCAGTCATAAAGTGGCTGATGACGCTGATGGTGTCAGAGTTTACTAGAACAACAAATGATGCAGATAAGGGTCAAAAGTCGTTAGTTTAGCATGATGTGCTATGATAATTCTGAATTGTTCATTAGACACATCGACACTATGACTACTCACAGGCCATTACCTCTGACTTCACCCAAACAGCGCCAAGGTAGCTTGTTTGAGCAGCGAGCCTGTGAGTTTTTGCAGGATCAAGGCTTGATATTGGTCGTGCAAAATTGGCATCAGCCAAAGTTTGGTGAGCTGGATTTGGTTATGATAGAGCAAGGCGCTGCATGGGCGACCTTGGTATTCATTGAAGTGCGCCAGAGAAAACTGTCAAACTTTGGTAATGCTGCGCATAGTGTCACAACGAGCAAGCAACATAAGGTTATAAAAGCCGCTCGGTATTTTTTGCAGCAGCATCCTGAATATCGAGATTATGACTGCCGGTTTGATGTGATTGCTTACGATACCGCTAGTCAAGCCACACAATACAAGCAAGAAAGAGACAGTCAGCCAGAATGGATTCAAGGGGCTTTCATCGCCACGGCGTGGTAGTGAATTTTTAAGCATGGCGGTAGTTGGGATTTACGGTAGTTGATAAGTGCTGTGGTTGGTAAGTGCTAAAAAATAAGGGTGGTGTGTCAAAAAGTATGCTGATTAAAACTTGAACAATTTTTGAAGCCTTGAAAGCCCTATAGAATCAGAGAACTTAGCATAGATTTCTTATTGACTTCTATCGCCAGCATACTTTTTAGAACACCACCAAAATAAGAAAAAAACATTAGCAATAAGCTGCCGTTACCAAAGTCCTAACCGACTCTCTTAAAAATTCAGTAAAGTATCTAAGTTGCAAACAGTTAGGTTGCAAAGGGTTAGTTATCTTGAGTATCTACCATCTATATATATGATCAACTAGCACAACTATCTGCTGGTACGATGAGCAGTCGTCATCACTATAATTAAATTCATTATGACATTATGTTTTAAGAGGTAAATCATGACTCGGATGTGTTTTCGCACAGCTATTTTTGGATCGTCACGCCGTACCTTGATAGGCATCATGCTGATAGCGGGTGCTGTTAGTAGTGGTTGCACTACCAATTATCTGACCAACAGTACTGAAGGCACCTATGGTGTGCCCATGACAGAGCGTACCATTCCGCAGCGTTTACTTGATCGTAGTATTGAACATACCGCCAAGATCAATGTCTATGGGTTGCAAGAAGATCTACAGCAGACCAGTCGGCTAGGTATTGATAGCTTTAATAGTGAGGTTCTATTGACAGGGGAAGTGCCTACTGAAGACATCAAAGCCGAAGCAGAAAAAGTCATCAGCTCCATGCCAGATGTGCGTCGTGTCTACAACGAGCTGTCTGTCAGTGCTTCAAAAGGCTATAGTTTGACGGTTCATGATGGCTACATAACGTCAAAAGTATTGGCAAAAGTTGCTGTTAATAGCGGTGTCAAATCCTCTCAGATCAAAGTAGTGACCAACAACGGTGTGGTTTTCATCATGGGGCGCATGACCCCAGCGCAACAAAGCCATTTGATCGATATTGCTAATAGCACCGTCGGTGTGACCGAACTGGTATTACTGACAACCATTGTGGATGGCAATGGTGTGGAGATAGACGAAGATGACATTATGTATGAGGAAAATTTGGATTCGCCAACATTAGCAACTGCCGAAGAAGTGGCAGCTGCTAACGCTAATCCAAATCCTAACGCTAATCCAAATCCTAATATCAATAACTCAGGAGCAACAAATAGCGAAGGTGCTACGCCGCCAGCTGCTGCAACCGGGGAAAATGGAACGGTCGAAGCACCCACATCTTCTAGCCCATATGTTGACCTCTATCAAAATCAGTAAAAGCACCGCTATCGTTAACGTTTATTACCTATGTTTATCGTCAAGGTGCATCGATAGAAGTTGATGGAAATCAATAGAAACAGTCGTTATTGACAGCAAATAAAATAAAGACGTAGTAGGTTGTAGTGGGTTACGGTTATTCATCACGCGACGGTGCCGTTAATATGGAACCTCAAATAATTCAGTACGATACGGCGAACGCAGGGCAGCGCGCTGAATAAATTATTAAATGATAGGGATACTGACGATGATAGGTTCAGATAAACGTACACTACAGAACGTAGTCGCCAGCAGAACTGATAATCATATCGGTGTTGGTCATGCAACACATGAAACAACTGCTCACAGCACTATGTCGAATACAAAACCGCGAAGACTGGCGTGGATAGCCACTGTCGTGTTTGCAATAGGCGGTGTTGTGTTTGCTGCTCAGAATGCGCAAGCCTTGTCACCATTGACTGTCGTGAATGGCATCACGGCTGGGCAGGGAGTTGGTGTTAGCAGTGATATTCTGTATGGCGATGAGCCGGAGCAAGACTTAGATATTTATTACCCCAAGCCTTTGGCACAAGCCATCAACTCCCAACAAGCCATAAAAGATACTTATCCTATGGTTGTGTTTGTCTATGGTGGTTCGTGGGAAAATGGCACCAAAGAACAATACGCTTTCGTTGGCAAGAGTTTGGCACGAGCAGGTTATGTGACGGCAGTGATTAATTATCGTAAAGCGCCTGAACATCCATATCCTGATTATGTAGAAGACACGGCAAAAGCGATTGCATGGAGTTACGATAATGCAATGAGTCTGCATGTTGACCCTCAGCGACTGGCGGTCATGGGGCAGTCAGCAGGTGCGTTCAATGCGGTGGCAGCAGTATCTAACGAAGATTTTTTGGCACCTTATGGTATTCAGCCCAAAGACATTAAAGCAGTGGTTGGTATCGCGGGGCCTTATAGTTATGACTTTAGGCAGTTTGATAGCGCTAGCGCCTTTCCTGCCGATGCCACCCCCGATCAAGTCATGCCAGACAGACAGATCAAAGGTGAACAGCCGCCTTATCTGCTATTGACGGCGGAAAATGATGAGATCGTCTATGACGTCAATACGATTAATATGACAAAAGCACTAAGAGACTATGGTGCTAGGGTAGAAACCAGTGAAATAGAAGGTGCCAGTCATGCCACCAGTATCGGTGCGATGGCACCACCACTGCGTTGGTTGAATGATGTGCGTGCGCAAGTGCTGACGTATTTGGATAAAGAACTCAAGTAGTCTGGCGTTTATAAGACGGTTATAAGATGGCTGTAAGACAGTTAAATGCTCCCATGCTCATGAGTGGCATGCACTGGTGTTTAGCAGGTTAGCCTGTGGTGTTGGCTTACGCGTGAGCAATAGTTACGTAAGACAATACTGTAAGATAGCCAAACTCTTGTTATAATACTGCGAATCCACACAAAATTCCTTTTATCAACAGGATATTCTATGAGCATGAACGCTGACGATTTGATTGCATTTTTAAAAACTCATTTTCCAAACGCCTTTATTCAAGCGGCAAATGAAGGAAATAAGTTTGATGTGCGCGTGGTTGACGCCGGCTTTGAAGGAAAGCGTAGCGTACAACGTCAACAAGCGATCTATGCTTTGGTCAATGATAAAATTGCCAGTGGCGATATTCATGCGCTTAATATCCAAGCACTAACGCCGGCTGAATGGGAAGTTCAGCAAAAAGGCTAAATGCTATCCATATTATTAGACACATCTAAGTGGCTATTGATGTCGCTGGGTTTATGAGTCTGGTTCTTACCCTTTATTTACTATTTTTCACTCATCGCTAGGTTGTCACTTCTATGGATCAATTTTTAATCACTGGTAGTAGTCGTATTGCAGGAGAAGTCACAATCTCAGGCGCCAAAAATGCCGCTTTACCCTTACTGGCAGCCATGATTTTGGCTGAAACCTCAACAACATTGCACAATGTTCCGTCACTTCAAGATGTGAGAACGCTGATCAAGCTGATTGCTGGCATGGGCATAAAAATAGAAAAGCAGGGTGATACCGTCACTTGTGATACCAAAAGTATCGACAACTTCTATGCGCCTTATGACTTGGTCAAAACCATGCGCGCATCGATTTTGGTGTTAGGACCATTGCTTGCTCGATTTGGTGAGGCAGAAGTGTCATTGCCAGGCGGCTGTGCTATTGGTTCGCGCCCCGTTGATCAGCATCTAAAAGCATTTGAAGCTATGGGCGCGGAGATTAGCGTAGAGAACGGCTATGTCAAAGCAAAAGCACCCAAAGGTGGCAAGCTGATAGGCTGTAAGTTCTCGTTTGACATGGTGACGGTTGGTGGTACTGAAAACGTGATCATAGCCGCAACACTTGCCAAAGGCACGACCGTATTGGGTAACTGTGCGCTTGAGCCTGAAGTAGTGGATTTGGCCAATATGTTGGTGGCCATGGGGGCTAAAATTAGTGGTATTGGCACATCAATCATGACCATCGAAGGGGTTGAGCGCTTGCATGGCTGTGAGTACTCTGTGGTAGCAGATCGTGTAGAAACTGGCTCTTATCTTGCTGGCGCGCTGATGACACGCGGTGATGTGTTGACCAAAAAAACGTCTGCATTATTATTAACACCAGTGCTTGAAAAGTTCGAAGATATGGGCGCTGTGATTACCACAGGTGATGACTGGATTCGTGCGCAAATGAAAGGGCGCCCACTGCCTGTCGATATTCGTACCCAGCCACATCCCGGCTTTCCTACTGATATGCAGGCACAGGTAATGGCGATTAGCTGTATTGCTGACGGTACTAGTACCTTTATCGAAAACATCTTTGAAAACCGCTTCATGCATGTACCCGAGCTCAATCGTTTGGGTGCGTCTATTCAAGTAGATGGTCATACTGCAGTCGTAAAAGGCGTTGAAAGCTTTACTGCTGCTCCTGTGATGGCAACTGATTTACGTGCATCTATGTCATTGGTGATGGCGGCGGCAACTGCCGAAGGCGAGAGCCTAATTGATCGTATTTATCATATCGATCGTGGTTACGAGGATGTAGAAAACAAACTGCGCAGCCTTGGTGTGAATATTGAACGTATCAACACTAATGACTAATACGAATTACGAATTATTAACAATACAGCTCAGGATTAATCACCATCTCGAACGATTGGTATTAATAAATTTACTAGACTGGTTTGTACACTTGTGTGTAGAGACGTATGGCTTTATAAAATCTGAGCGAATTTTAAAATCACAAAAGTCCTATTAAAAGGGATGCTAACTGTATATGGACGCGATGTCATTATGACTGAAGCAAGCAACAGCCTACCGAAAGGTGGTTTATTGAACGAAGTAAACGATGAGTTTTCAGGATTAACACTGGCTTTATCAAAGGGTCGTATCTTAGACGAGACTATGCCGCTTTTGAGGGCTGCGGGGGTTGACTTGCTAGAAGATCCTGCAGCATCGCGTAAACTTATTTTTCCTACTTCTAATCCTAATGTACGGGTGCTGATTTTACGTGCCAGTGATGTGCCTACTTATGTAGAGCATGGTGCTGCTGATTTTGGTGTGGCAGGAAAGGATGTGTTGCTTGAGCATGGTGCCAATCATGTTTATGAGCTGCTAGACCTGCAGATTGCTCAATGTAAATTGATGACTGCTGGCGTAAAAGATGCGCCACTGCCCAATCGTCGCCTGCGTATCGCTACCAAATACGTCAATGTGGCTCGTGCTTATTTTGCGAGCCAAGGCCAGCAAGTAGATGTGATTAAGCTTTATGGTTCTATGGAGCTTGCGCCACTGGTTGGCTTGGGTGATTTGATAGTCGATGTGGTCGATACAGGCAATACGTTACGTGCCAATGGTCTAGAAGCGCGCGACCATATTTGTGATGTGTCTTCACGTTTGATTGTCAATCAGGTCAGTTACAAGCGCAAATTTGCGCTACTTGAGCCTCTCTTAGACAGTTTCAAGGACAGCATTGCTAGCGCCTCGTAGAGTAGTGCCTTACCAAACGATACCAATCATTGGTAATATTAAGTAATGATATACAAATTTTTAAACCAGTTTGGCGTTCTATGATAGACATAGCGTGCTAAACTGGTTTTATTGTATTGGC
>NZ_JAKDUI010000093.1 GCF_030457785.1 Psychrobacter sp.
AGTATGAGCATTACCTAAGAAACCCCTACCTCTAAGGTAGTGGGTAGTTCATTACCATCGTTTTGCACTAAATACATCTTCAATTTTAAGAGCATTTATTATGAGTCAATTTGTTAAAGCGGTTTTATTTGATCTGGACGGGACGCTCATCGATACCGCTGCTGACTTTGTGCGTATCATCCGCAATATGAGCGATGAAAACGGTTGGCAGGCACCGCCTGAAGCAGATATTCGAGCGCAAGTGTCTGCAGGCGCTTCGGCGATGGTACAGCTAATGTTGCGTCACAATGAGCAAGCCACCTTCAGTGAAGCTGAATTGCTTGAGTTTCGTCAGCAGTTTCTGGATGATTACGAAGCCGAAATATGCGTTGATAGTTGCGTGTTTTTTGCGTTGGAAGAAGTTCTGAAAACCCTTGAAGCAAAACGTGTACCCTGGGGTATCGTTACCAATAAGCCACGTTATCTAGCAGAGCAGTTACTGAGCAAGATGGAGTTGGAAGAGCGCTGTGCGGCGTTGGTCTGTCCTGATGATGTAGCTCGCTCAAAACCCGACCCAGAGCCTATGTATATGGCGTTAGAAAAACTGGGTATCCCTCGTGGTGCTGCTGGCAGTGTTTTGTATGTCGGTGACCATATACGTGATATTCAAGCAGGCAACGCAGCTGGCATGCCAACTATTTTGGCCGCGTATGGCTATATCCCACCTGAATACCAGAAGAGCTTCAAGAAATGGGGAGCAAATTATATCGTCGAAACCCCTGAGCAACTAAATACGTTGCTACTGTCTTCTGGTAAGTTTGATTATTTATAAGTTTACTCGTTGTCAGTCAACAGTAAGCAACTAAAGCAACTGAGGTCAATAATGATCAATAATAAATTAATTTCTAACCAGCAGTAACCAAGTATCTTCAACTATTAAAATCTAACCATTCAATGACCAGTAGTGAGCGCCCCATGAGTGACAGTATCAATCAGCCAGATAGCCAGCATTATAAGAATAATAATGACCAACCAGCCGTACAAAGTGCTAATTCACCTCTAACACATGAGCAGATTCGTGAGTTCGTCGCGCCTGATAATTGCTTAGACGGTAAGACTATTTTGGTAACGGGTGCCGGCGACGGTATTGGTCGCGTGGCTGCCTTAACCTATGCTCGGTATGGTGCGACCGTGCTGTTGTTAGGACGCACGAGCAGTAAGCTCGAATACGTGTATGATGAGATTGAAAGCTTTGGTGGCAAGCAACCAGCTATGTTACCAATGAACCTCGAAGGCGCAACTTATGCTGAAATGCAGCAGCTAGAAGGATTGATCGATAAAGAAATTGGTCAATTGGATGGTATTTTGCATAATGCCGGCATACTCGGGCAGCTAACGCCACTAGAGATGTACGATGTTGATGCGTTCTCTCAAGTGATGAAGATAAACTTTACTGCCACCTTTATGCTGACGCAGGCATTGTTGCCATTACTCAAAGACGCTAAAAACGGCTCTATCGTCTTTACGTCTAGTTCAGTAGGCACGCACCCACGAGCATTTTGGGGTGCTTATGCACTATCAAAGCAGGCAGTAGAAGGCATGAGCGATATATTCACACAAGAAACGCATAACATCACCAACCTGCGTTTCAATTGTATCAATCCTGGCGGTACTCGCACGAATATGCGTGCACATGCTTATCCAGGAGAAAACCCCATGAGTCTAAAAACGCCAGAAGATATTATGGCAGGATATGTTTGTTTGATGAGCGACGCCAGTATCGGTGTGCGCGGGCAAGTCGTCGCCTTACAGCCCAAAGACTAGTATCCACAAGTGGTGGCTAGCAACTGACTAGTACTTAAGACATAACAGTAAAAAACGACCCCACTAATTACTTAGTAGGGTCGTTTTTTCGATAAGGCAGGTCGTTTTTTTAATAAAGTGGGTTGTTTTGAATGCTGGCTGAAGCAGTGATATTAAGTGTCTCTGTCATTCTGCTAGCTGTATCACCAGAGCCATCAGTTCACGATCGTAGGCTTCCCAATCTATGGTTGACTGTTCTGAGGTAGAAGTAATGTTCGTCATGTTTTGTCCTGCTTTATCCTTCACAACGATATTATTGTCATCTATGGCGACATCATCTCCGTTGTTTTTATCGTGCCTATTATCGATATCGCCAGCATCGTCATCCAAGTGTAGAATAATTTCTAATCGGCTATCGGTCTGAGCACTCACTGTACTGGTGGTCAGGCTATCAGGGGTAAAGTTGACTTGCAGCCAACCATCATCTGTGTGCACGATGCCCTTGATACGCTGCCAGTTAGGCAATGCCAAAAGCCAGTTTTGTAGGTTGTCAGCTTGCAACACATAGTGTGATGGCAGTCGCCAACCTGCCAACAATACATCCTGCTGTTGCTCATGATAGCGGTAAGGCTGATTAGAGTGTGAGCTGTTGTGGTCGTCAGTATCGTTGGTCAAGGCGGTAGAAGACGGATTGGATAAAGGACTAGTTATTGTAGCAGCTGATACACTCGCCGTTCTAGGTTGCAAGTTAACCATCGATTGCTGCGGATGCGCGATAGCAACCTTGCGCTGTTTTGAGAGGAGTTGACTGGGTTTAGTCAGTTGCTTACTTAACGCTGTCAAATAAGCCTCAGCCGTCGTATCAGTCATGTCAGCCGTCGTTGGTATAGGTGTTGCCCAGATAATTGATACCTGTGCATTTAGTTTTCTTATCCATTCTTGCAACTCGTGTGTTTCGACGTCGTTTAATTGCGCATAGCGGTTGACCACTAGGACATCTGCTTCACGGACATGCGCCTGAAAACCATCGTGCGTACGGTATTTTTTCTGTTGCCATTGTATACCGCTTAATACCGTTATCACTGCTTGCATTTTTAGCGCCGTTTGCCAATGTGGGGCAGCAAGCTGTTGTACGAGTTCGCGAGGGTGGGCGAGACCAGTGGGTTCAATGAGCAAACGCTGCGGATGATGATCGCTGAGTAGGCGACTGATAGCGATTTGTAGAGGCAGCTGACTGGTGCAACAAATACAGCCACCACTGACTTCGCGTATCGCAATATCGCTTTTATCAGCAGCACTATCCTTTGTGCTCATTAGTAGAGCGCCATCAATGCCAATACGCCCAAACTCATTAATCAGCAAGGCCCAGCGCTCGTCACTGGGTCTGCTGGCAAGTAGTTGGTTGATGATGGTGGTTTTACCCGCACCCAAAAACCCTGTCACTAAAGTGCAGGGTATGTTTTGAAAGATAGTAGATTTTTTCAAAGATATACCTATCATATAAACGATAGTAAGCAGGTGCTATATCACAAGCTCAAAATGGAGACACGCTCAGGGCCAGGCACGTCAACCTCTGACGTTCGGAAAAGATTATGCGTCTTTGTCTACGTCAGCTTCTGTTTCGTCTGGTACAAATACATAGCCCACACCCCAAACCGTTTGGATATAGCGCGCTTGAGAAGGATTGTCTTCGATCAGGCGACGTAAGCGTGATACTTGTACATCGATAGAGCGCTCCATTGCACCCCATTCGCGACCTCGAGCCAGGTTCATCAGTTTATCGCGTGTCAATGGCTCACGTGGATGTTGTACCAATGCTTTGAGTACTGAAAACTCACCGGTGGTCAAGGTAACCACATTGCCGTCACGTTTTAGGGTGCGAGTCGATAGATCGAGTGTCCACGGACCAAATTCAACCACTTCAAGTTGATGGCTAGGTGCACCCGGTAGCTCGCGGTTTTGACGACGCAATACTGCTTTGATACGAGCCAACAGCTCTTTTGGGTTGAAGGGCTTTGGTAGGTAGTCATCCGCACCAGCTTCTAGCCCAGCGATACGATCGGCGTCGCCACCTTTGGCGGTAAGCATGATGATAGGAATGTCAGCATTGTCTTCACGTAAACGCTTGCAAATGCTGATACCGTCTTCGCCTGGTAGCATTAAATCTAACACCACCAAGGAGAACAATTCGCGCTGCATCAGCTTATCCATTTGGTTGCCGTCATGGGCTGTACGGACGACAAAACCATCGTCTTCTAGAAAGCGCTGCAGCAACGAGCGCAGACGCGCATCGTCATCGACGACTAAGATACGCTGAGTCAAAGTATCAGGGTTGGTGTTGTCTGTCATACAGGCATCCTCTTATAAAAATTATTATTAGCAGAAATTGTCGGTATCAATCATACATAAAAAGCGATGAGTAAACACAGTATCATTATTTAGTCTTTTTCAGAACGAAGATCCTTTTCAGCAAGTCCTAGATTCGAAGAGTATTTAAATACTTTTGTTCAATACGTCACAGTAGGGCAGAAATTGTGTCATTGATACTTTAGTGTATAAGATTGCACCAGTAATTGCATCACCCATAGAGATAAATGCTGTATGCGTTTGTTTAACAAGACAGTGAAACGGATGATATCAGGGGATTTCTGCTATAAAATACCTGATAAATAACGAAAAGATAAAAAGGATTTTTATTCATGCAGCTTTTGCTATAATGCAAAACTACATTTCTCAACGACTGATACGTATATGAGTAGCACTGATACCTTAACGCCATCTAAAACCTCGACAAATGCACAGGTTTTGGATGCCACCACACACGCGAATATTCACGACAAACTTGCTCGCGCGCTTGGCATTAAGACTGCTCAAGTCAATGCGTTTGTCAAACTTTACGATGAAGGCGCGACCGTTCCGTTTATCGCCCGTTACCGTAAAGAAAAGACTCAAAACCTGGACGATGCGC
Organism: Psychrobacter sp.; assembly: GCF_030457785.1. Lineage (GTDB taxonomy): Bacteria > Pseudomonadota > Gammaproteobacteria > Pseudomonadales > Moraxellaceae > Psychrobacter. Next base: position 4,751 of record NZ_JAKDUI010000093.1, read on the forward strand.
AGCTGCGTACTTTAGAGAAGTCTCTAAATTATGAGCGCGACATGGCGACACGTCGTCTCAAAATTACTGAGCTGCTCAGCACGCAAGGCAATTTGACGGACGAATTACAAACTCGAATTGATAATGCGACGTCGAAGCTTGAGTTAGAAGATATCTATCTGCCTTACCGACCGCGTCGCCGTTCACCAGCAGCGAAAGCGCGTGCTGCGGGACTTGATGTGGCTGCTCAGGCGCTGTTGACGCAAGAGATTACGCCGACAGAGGCATTGGCTGATTACCAAGCACCAACGAATATCTCTGACGATAATGGCAGCGAGATAGAAGTTGACTTTAGTGATATCGACAAACAGTTGGCTGGCGTACAAGCCATCATCGTTGACGAGTGGACACAAGCGTTAGAACTGCTGGATGGTTTACGTAATGGCTTTGCCAAAACGGCAAGTATCGTCTCAAGCGTTGCAAGTGATGAAAAACGTGAAGTCGGTGAAAAGTTTAAAGATTACTTCGATCACAGCGAAAGCCTTGCACGTTTGCCCAACCATCGTTTATTAGCGATGCTACGTGGACGTCAAGAGAATGTTTTGGGACTGAAGGTCGAAGGCGAAGACGCACCTTTTGTCGAAAAAATAATCAGTCACTTCAGTGTTGATGCTAAAGCACCAGCCGAACGTCGTGAGTTTTTAACAGAAGCTGCCAATAGCCTATGGAAAGACAAATGGCGTCCGCATATTGAACATCGCTTATTGACTGAAAAGCGCCTGACTGCTGAAGCAGATGCGATAGATGTCTTTGCCAATAACTTGCAGCACTTGCTAATGTCAGCACCTGCTGGGCGCAAAGTGATTTTAGGTGTCGACCCTGGTATTCGCCACGGTGTTAAAATGGCCATCGTTGATGCACAAGGCCATGTCATGTTAGATGATGCAGGTGAGGCTGCTGTGGCAACTGTCTATCCTTTTGCACCTGATAACAAGATGGATGAAGCCAAAACTGTCATTGACGAGTTACTAAGTACTTATAATGTGGATCTGGTTGCTATCGGCAACGGTACTGCAAGTCGTGAAACAGATGCGATGATTAAAGAGATTTTGACAGATAATAATGCGCTGAAAGCCAAAGCAGTTATCGTCAATGAGTCTGGTGCATCAGTGTATTCGGCCAGTGAGCTGGCTAGTGACGAGCTTGCCAATTTAGATGTGTCGTTGCGCGGGGCAGTGTCTATCGCTCGTCGCTTACAAGACCCTCTCTCAGAGCTCGTGAAGGTCGATCCAAAAGCCATCGGTGTGGGTCAATACCAGCACGATGTGAACCAAAACCAGTTGGCCGATAGTCTAGACAAAGTCACGCAAGATAGCGTGAACGCCGTGGGTGTGGATGTGAATACCGCTAGCCCAGCTATCTTGGCCCACATTGCAGGTTTGAATCGTAATGTCGCTCAACAAATCGTCACTTACCGTAAAGAGCATGGCGCATTTGATAGCCGCGAAGCATTAAAAAATGTCCCACGTCTAGGTGTTAAAACTTTTGAGCAAGCAGCAGGTTTCTTGCGTATCCATGATGGTAGTAATCCACTTGATGCCACTGGTGTGCATCCAGAAAGCTATGAGCTGGTCGATAGTTTGATTGAGCAGACAGGCAAGACATTGTCAGAAATATTGGGTAACGATGGTGTGCTTAATACTATTGATACCACTGCGATCGCTGCAAATGATGACAATATTAGCGTAAAAGCAATCTTAGACGAGCTTGCTAAGCCAGCACGTGACCCACGACCAGAGTTTAAGACGGCGAATTTCCGTGATGACGTCAACAGCATTAAAGATCTAGAAGAAGGCATGCAGCTAGAAGGTGTTGTGACTAACGTGACCGCGTTTGGTTGTTTCGTTGATGTCGGCGTTCACCAAGATGGTTTGGTTCATATTTCACAAATGGCGAACGATTTCGTTGCAGACCCGATGAACCGTGTTAAGCCAGGCAATATCGTGTCAGTGCGTGTCATCTCTATCGATGAAAACCGTGGCCGTATTGGTTTTAGTATGAAGCCTGAGTCTGAAAAACCAGCACATTCAGCGTCAAAATCTGCGGCAAAGAGTGCAAGGTCTGACGAGAAAGTCAGTCGTCCAAAGGGTAATCGTTCAGCTGCTGACAAACGTCCAAGTAAGTCACGTGGCAATCGCCAAGACAAAAGCGGTAGCAATCGCAGCAAAGCTCCTAAACCTGAAAAAACTGAAGCGCCTAGCAAAATGGGCACGTTGGGTGCACTGCTGCAAGAAGCGGGCGTGACCAAGAATAAGAAGTAATGAGAAAAGTTAACCACGAGAAATAGTAGCATGTTCTAGGCATTAAAAAAGGCAGCCAATAGGCTGCCTTTTTTATGTCATTCGCAAAATAAAATGGTAGTTAATTCCATTCACCATAAGCATAGGGTGTCCAAGCAAACTAGGCAGAACTCTCTACGTTGTCGCTTAGGTGGGCTTAGCTAGGATTTAGTATTGGCTAGCAGTGTTAGATAACTGATTGTATAGTGCGTCACCCATATCTTGGTTGTTTTTTGAAGCATAACAAATGTGTTGCCTTGATTTGCATGACAGTAGATCTTGCCTAGCTATTTTGCGATGGCTGCTGCATGTCAGCTGGTGGTTGCTGCATGTCTGCTGGTGGTTGCTGCATGTCTGCTGGTGGTTGCTGCATGTCTGCTGGTGGTTGTTGCATGTCTGCTGGTGGTTGTTGCATGTTTGCTGGTGGTTGTTGCATGTTTGCATTACCACTGGTTTGTGCAAGCGAAACGGTTTGAGTTTCATTGATCATAAATGGGGTTTGTTCGGCTGAGGCTAGATTGCCTTCTGCATTGTCGATTTCAGCTTGTAGTGCGCTTTCAGCGTCAGCTTCCGCTGTTTGTACGTCCGAAGGTGCTGCCATTGCCAAGCTTGGAATTGTTAGCGCTGCGCCCATAAGTAGAGATAGAGATAAAGTACGTTTTTGCATGATTAAATTCCTTGAGTTACAGAGTAGGTATGTCAGTTCAAAGCACTATTGTTAGAACAGCCTTAAAATTGACCCAGGGTTTAATATTATTTCGTATAGTCAGTAGCTTCTTGTAGCTAGTATACAACTATCTGTTTAAACAATAATATGTAGGTAGAGTGAAGTCATGACAGTCGTCATGAGCATCATTATTCAATTAGGGTAAAGACTTCGTTAACTAATAGTTGGTAGTCATCAAGTCCGAAAGAGAGAATAGCAATTAAGCTCTCGATGGTTCAGTAGTACATAAATTAATAGTCTAACGGTTTGATGTTTGCATGTGACATCGTGCAATCACTGTAGCTATGTTGTTATGTTGAAATACTTGGTGGTTTCGATGAGATATCAGCCTCTATTTCGAGGTGAGAGTATACCCTGAGTAGCTCTAGTCATAGAAACCCGTACTTTCTGAGCAAAGTACGGTCATGGAATTGCTAAAAAATATATCTGCTCATTATTCTATGCTCGAGGTAAATTCTATAACTAGCTCAAGATGACTAAGATTGGATGGATTAACCGTCCACAACCTCAAAGCTAAGGCCAGAGTGATCTTCTAAGCGTGCGATCAGTTTCTCGCCCATCGCAGAGGCTGGTGTCCAAAACCCACCACCGACGTCGTCTTTGCTGATGTCTTGTGCCAGACATAGAGCCGCTTGAGAGAGCATGCGGGAGGTGCTGCCGTAGCCAGGATCTTTGTCTCCGGTTACCTTGGTGTTGATCGTCTCTTTTGTGCTGGACTGCCCAAACAAGCGAATATCAAAATAGCCGTTTTCTTGTTCATCTTTTGAGGGACCAGAGCCTGATTTGGGCAATACGTGTTTAGATAATAGCTCACGGCTTGGGGTAATCATCATGGCGGTAGCGAACCCAAACAGCCCTGCGCTCAGTGCGTAGCTGGATAGCTTTCCTTGCATACCATCTTTCATCCACATCGCTTCGTCGTATTTGAACTCACGTCCATAGTTATAGTCGAGCAGTTGATTGGTGCGATGTACGATACGGGTGTTGATACTCGCCATGACAAAAGGCGCCAACCAGCGCTTATGCTTATCATCGTATTCTGGTTTGCTAATATTGGTTTGACGGACATTTGGCGCGTCTTTGTCGCCATTCAATAGATAGGGGTTCGCCACTTGCTTACGGCGCGATTTGTCTTTTCCAACTTCTTCAAAAATCGTCGCCATGGAAGCAACAGTGCCACCTGAAAGACCGCCTTTTGCGGCTTTGACGCGCATATGGATGACATCGCAAGTATCGCCAAACTGCTCTTGTGCCTGTGTTTGGGTGAAGTAAACGCCCAAATCTGAGGGGATCGAATCAAAACCACAGGAGTTGACAATGCGCGCGCCACTTTGCTCGGCAGCCTCCTGATATTTGTCCATCATGTCTTTGATAAATATGGCTTCACCCGTGAGATCGACATAATCAGTACCATTAGCGGTACAAGCCTTAATTAAAGGCTCACCATATTTGAGATAAGGGCCGACTGTTGAGATGATGACTTGTGTTTGTTTGGTCATATCATTCAAGCTTTCACTGTCGTTGCTGTTGGCAATGATGATGTCTACTTCGCTCTCCAGCTGAGACTGGAGTTTGGTGAGTTTTTCTTGGTCGCGTCCGGCGATCGCCCAAGCGACGTTAGAGCCATCTGTGTCTTTTGCATTGGATAAGAAGTTTGTTAAGTAATGGGCAGTAATTTTCCCGACGAAGCTGGTGGCACCATATAGCACGACTGAGTAGGGGCGACTGTCGCTGTTGCTTTGTAGTGTATTATTTGATGTGTCCGTATTGGTACTCATGTTTATTATCCTTAATAGATCGTTTAACATTTTACCGCAGAAATCCCCTACCTCTAAGGTAGTGGGATGAATGCG
>NZ_JAKDUI010000094.1 GCF_030457785.1 Psychrobacter sp.
CCATTTTTCTGTGACTGCAGGTATTGGCTCCAACAATCAATATACTTACGGTGCAGCTGCACAGCTTGCAAGTGAAACAGGCGCGCAGCTCAGTTTGGCTGCTAGCCATAACCAAACTGATGGTATTAGCGCTATCAAATACCAAACAGGTAACAACAAAGATGAAGACGGCTACGAAAGTGATAACTTTTCGATCAATGCTAGTGTCCCTCTAGGCGATAATATCAACGTTGGTGCCACTGGTTTATTTTCTAAATCAACCACTGAATTTGACGACTATAATAACGTCCCTGGTGCGGAGATTGACCAAGAAAATGGAGCCATCTCTGCATTTTCAGAATACGATAAAGACAATCTGACGTTACGTCTAACAGCAGGTGGGAGTCTAGACAAGCTAGATAACAAAGTTGGTGATGAATTTGAAACCACACAAAAACAAGCAAATTTATTAAGTATTTATCGCCTACCCACAGGACAGCTACAGGCTGGTGCAGAATGGCTAAAGCAAGAAGTAGATATTAATGACAATACCCCTAGCAATGGTAACGACAGCTATAAGATAAACGATCGTACCATCAAGAGCGGATTCCTTGGCTATCAGCTCAACAAAGAGGCGTATGACCTTCAAGCAAACGTTCGTCTTGACGACAACTCACAGTTCGATAGCGAAACGACCTATAGCCTAGGTTATGCTGCGAAGCTAGCCCCCAGTTTACGCCTTGGTACTAGCTTCGCCACTGGTTATAGAGCACCTTCTCTGAATGACTTATATATTGAAAGTGCTTATTATGTACCAAATGAAAACTTAGAAGTTGAAAAAAGTAAAAACCTAGAAGTGTTTATCGAATCTAATAGTGATTTACAGACTACTCGTCTGACAGGATTTTATAGCCGCGTCAAGAATCTTATTAGCAATGAATATGATCCATCAACTTTCAAGTATCAAGCAACCAATATTGATCAAGCAGAACTGTCTGGTTACAGTTTAACGTCGGACTGGCAGATCAGTAATGTGCTATTCGGTAGTCAATATACCTATACCAATGCAGAAGAGCTTTCTGGCGCCAATAAAGGTAAACAGTTGGTCTATCGTCCTGAACATACAGGTTTGATTTATGTTGGCTATCAAGCTTCAGACTTCGATGTTCGCGCTGAAGCAAAATATGCTGGCAAAGTATACAATTCCGCTGATAACAGTACCTTTATAGATGACTACACTCTCTTCAATATCAGTGGCAGCTATTATGTCAATCCAAACCTAACTCTAACTAGTCGGGTTGAAAATTTAACAAATGAAGATTACACCACTAACGAAGGTTTTGGTACTCGTTATAACCAAGACGGTACCAGTTATTTCACTTCCCTAACCTATAACTGGTTCTAAACTTGTTTGTTTTATCATTAAAAAAGACCATCGATTGATGGTCTTTTTTTGTGGGTGACAACATGAGTATCATCCATTACAATAACCCTTCCCGAGAGGTGTTGCGCCATAGTGATTGTCTATCACGATAAATCTGTGTATACCAAATCGCTATGTTAGGCTCGGTTAACTGTTGAGTGCCCATCATTTGGTCATCAGCAGCGCAAATAACGACACCTGCGTTTTTATTCTTTTTATCATACATTTACCACTGATAGGAGCATATTATGGACGCAGTGTCTAACACCCCATCTGCCCATACGATCGACCCCTCATTCACTGACTATAAAGTCGCTGACATCAGCCTTGCTGATTACGGCCGCCGTGAAATCACCCTAGCCGAAGCAGAAATGCCTGCCCTCATGGGTTTGCGTCGCCGCTACGAAGCCGACCAACCACTTAAAGGCGCTAAAATCGCTGGCTGTATCCACATGACCATCCAGACGGCTGTGCTTATCGAGACACTAGTCGCGCTGGGTGCTGAAGTACGCTGGACATCATGTAACATCTTCTCAACTCAGGATCACGCTGCGGCGGCTATTGCTGCAGCTGGTATCTCTGTATACGCTTGGAAAGGCGAAACAGAAGAAGAATACGAATGGTGCTTGCGTCAACAAGTCCACGTCGGTGGTGAAGCATCAGGTGAACTATGGGATGCCAACTTAATTTTGGACGACGGTGGTGATTTAACCGCTCTGATTCATAATGATTATGCTCAGATGCTTGATAACATTCATGGTATTTCTGAAGAAACGACGACTGGCGTACATCGTCTGATTGAGATGTTGAACAACAGCACGCTTAAAGTACCAGCCATCAACGTCAACGACGCCGTGACTAAGTCTAAAAATGACAACAAATACGGCTGCCGTCATAGCTTAAATGATGCCATCAAACGTGCCACAGATATGTTCTTAGCGGGTCGTCGTGCTTTGGTCATCGGTTATGGTGATGTAGGTAAAGGCTCTACACAGAGCTTGCGTCAAGAGGGCATGATCGTTCGTGTTTCAGAAGTCGACCCTATCTGCGCCATGCAAGCCTGTATGGATGGCTATGAAGTTCTATCTCCATACGTCAATGGTGACAACACAGGTGGTGCAGACAACATTAACACTCGTCTGCTTGAAGATACCGACCTGATTGTAACGACAACTGGTAACTACCATGTTTGTGACAAAAACATGCTAGCAGCGCTAAAGCCTGGTGCGGTCGTTTGTAACATCGGTCACTTCGATACCGAAATCGACACTCAGTTCATGCGTGACAACTGGCGTTGGGTTGAAATCAAACCACAAGTACATCAAATCTTCCGCTCAGACGATGAAAATGATTATTTGATTTTGCTTGCCGAAGGCCGCCTAGTGAACCTAGGTAACGCAACTGGTCACCCATCACGTGTGATGGACGGCTCTTTTGCCAACCAAGTATTGGCTCAAATGTATCTGTTTGAAGAAAAGTTCGCTGAGCTGCCTGTTGATGAGCGTTTCGACAACTTATATGTCAAAGTACTGCCTAAGAAGCTTGACGAAGAAGTCGCTGCCGCGATGGTCGCTGGTTTTAACGGCACCTTGACTAAACTGACTGAAAAACAAGCTGAATACTTGGGTGTTCCTGTCGCAGGTCCGTTCAAAACTGATGCCTACAAATACTAATTTATCAACACCAAGGAGTACGACTGTGGGTAAGCCTGCTTTTTCTTTTGAGTTTTTCCCTGCAAAAACTGATCAAGGTCGTGAGAAGCTTTTAAAAACTTACGATGAGCTGAATACACTGTCACCTGCCTATTTTTCCGTAACCTATGGTGCTGGTGGTTCAACCCGCAGTCGTACCTTAGATATCGTTCAAGCCTTGTGTGAGCGTGGCGACACCAACGTTGCACCGCACATGTCTTGCATTGGCGATGATAAAAGTGAAATCGCAGAGCTGTTGGAGCATTATAAAAGCCTAGGCATCAACCGCTTGGTAGCACTTCGTGGCGACCTGCCATCAGGTCAAGTGGGTATGGGTGAATTACCATTTGCTTTAGACTTGGTAAAATTCATACGCGAACACTCAGGTGACCACTTCTATATAGAAGTCGCATCCTACCCCGAGATGCATCCACAAGCGCGAGATGCATCCACAAGCGCGCAGTTTTGAGTTTGATATTGACAACTTGGTCAATAAATACCAAGCTGGCGCCAACGCTTCGATCACTCAGTTCTTTTATAATGCGGATAGCTATCTGTACTTGCGTGACGCACTAGAAAAGCGTGGCATTGATACAGTAGCGCAGCCATTGGTTGCTGGCATCATGCCGATTACCAACTCGAGCAATTTGGTTCGTTTCGCCGATAGCTGTGGTGCTGATATTCCACGATATATACGTAAACAACTAACGGATTATGGTGATGATCGTACTGCCATTCGCGAGTTCGGATTCGATGTGGTATACCGTCTGTGTGATCGCCTCATTAGCGAAGGCGTACCCGCCATGCATTTTTATAGCATGAACAAAGTTGAACCTAATAAGCGTCTGGTTGAAGCATTAGGGCTAACCACTTAACGCGTTACAACACCGTTTGCTTAATGACTGGCGTTCTTCGGAGCGCCAGTTTTTTGCTTTTTACAACAATAAATCACTTCTAGTGCATGCCCTCGTTGTGAGAATGGAGACAAACATGAGGAACATGAAATTAATTGCCGCCAACCAAGACAAATGCACTACCGCAATAACTTCACCCACTCAAACAATATTCTGCTAAGCTTTAATGATATTTGACTAAAATTATAGGAATAAGTGACTGTGCGACGTTTTTTTTATGCGACCAGCGATGACATCAATAATAATAGTGATAATGAGAAAGGTACGACATACCCCAAACTCAGCACCTTGCCCATTGAGGCTACTGTTGAATTAACAGAAAATATCACCCATCACTGGTGCCGAGTGCTTCGTGCCAATGTCGGTGACAAAGGGGTATTATTTGATGGCTTCGGTGGTGAGTATAAAGTGCAGCTAAAAACCATCAGTAAAAAACACGCAACTGCTACCCTTCTCTCTCATGTAGCCGACAATCGCACCTCAGCGACTATCAGTAAGATAGGGCTGGTCATGAGTCGTGGTGAGCGAATGGATTACGCGATCCAAAAATCCACTGAGCTCGGTGTCACTGCCATCCAACTACTCAGCAGTCATCACGGTGAAGTCAACCTAAAGCCAGCACAGGTAGAAAAAAAACTGGGACACTGGCAGCAAATCGCCATCGCGGCCTGCGAACAATGCGGACTCAATCGCCCACCGCTCATTCTCGCACCTGTGTCCATTAGTGACTGGTTACAAAGCTTGGACACCAGTGCATCAGACATGACGCCAGGCAGTGCGTCAAAAATATCGACACAGGCTAATGCTGTTAGCGCTATCGTTTCTGCACTCAGCCAAGACGCCTATTACCAAGCACTACAGCAGCCAGCTGATTTACGTATGCAGCTTAGCGTTCCTGCCGCGGGACAACCTGTCATGCCTGGGAAACTATTAACCGTATTGCAGCAGACGGCACCTTACATTGAATTATTAGTTGGCCCTGAAGGTGGGCTTAGCCCCGCTGAATGTCAACAAGCAGATCGAGCAGGCTTTGTAGCTTGGCAGATTGGCCCACGAGTCTTGCGCACTGAGACAGCACCAGTGGTTGCATTAGCAACCATACAAGCCCTATCCTTCTAAGAAATTGCGACGATGAATCCACTGAATACTCAACTTTGCCGTGATGACCTCTATTATGACTCCTTTCACTCCTATCCCTATCGCAGATAAACAGCAACTGCTGATACAGCTATGCGAGCAGCTCGACGATGCCTTATTCATCTTGGATGAAAACTTACGATATTTATCAGTCAATGCCAGTTATGAGCTTATCATCGGGTATAACGAGTCTTTTTTGCTTGGTAGACCGCTTGGTATATATGCTGCTGAGTTTTTATCAGAGCAAGAAGTAGCCATTTTAAATAAGATTACCACTTATCTAGACAGTGATGGTTTTTACGAAAACAGTTTTTCGATAACCAACCGTTACGGTGAAGTATTCGACTGCCATATGAGCTATCGTAGAATAGACGTCGGACATGCTGTTTACTATGTTGGTTTGGTTCGCGACATATCCTCAGCAACCAAAGATAAAAAACAACTGATTCATTTACTTAGCTTCGATCCTCTAACTGAACTGCCCAATCGCAAGGTTTTTTTGAGTCAGACCAGTGATTTATTATTGGACCGCTCTCAGAAAGTTGTCATTGCCAGGCTAAATATCGACCGTTATCGCAATCTTGCCAGCTTACTAGGGTCTGATGGCATCAATCATTTAATAAAAAACTTCGCAGCGCGAATTGAGTCGCTAAGACTTACAAACCTATCTTGTTTGGGACACTTCGGTAGTGATGATTTTGCTTTATTATTTGAGTGTAATGACACCAAAATAGTACGCAACCAATTAGATAGGTTGATACAAATGTGTGAACGACCTTTTCCAATTGAAGACTCTCCACTAGCCGAACATTCTCCATTTTTTGATAACTTACCAACGACAGACTCAGCTATCTATTGCGGTGTTTCTATCGGCATTTCTATCTTTCCTAAACATGATACAGGCGCAGCAGGGCTGCTTATCAAAGCAGAGAAAGCCCTACATTTTATCAAAGAACAAGGTGGTGATGATATTTGCTGGTATGAAGATGCTATTGACGAAGCCACTTCTCGACGCCTACAGCTCGAAACTGAGCTAAGGCTTGCCGCAGATGAAGGTCAGTTTATACCGTATTATCAACCAAAAATCGACTTAACCAGTGGTGCCATTACTGGGTTTGAAGCGCTGGTGCGTTGGCAACATCCGACCCGCGGATTACTGACACCAGTCCATTTCATCAATGCAATCATCACCCATAAACTCTCATTTGAACTTTTCTTTCAAATGGCGATTCAAATCGCAAAGCAGCTGTCTAGCTGGCAGCAGCAGGGCTTTGATCAACACATCTGCATCAATGCCGATGCCGCAGAATTTAGTCACCCCGACTTTTTTGATATGGTACGAGGCTTACTTGCTGAACACCAAATTTCTGCGCAGCAACTACATATTGAGGTCACAGAATCCTCTTTAATTAAACGCCACGACAATGTCAAAAAGCAGCTGAACCTATTAAAAAAGTTGGGCGTTTTTATCGCCTTGGATGACTTTGGCACAGGATATGCATCCTTAAGTTACCTGCAAGAGTATCCTTTTGACTTTATCAAAGTCGATAAAAGCTTCATCTCCAATATCGAAACAGACCGTACCCAACAAGCCATTGTAAAAACTATTTTAGATTTGGCGGTCGCCCTTGATATGCAAATAATCGCTGAAGGCATCGAGAACAAGCCACAGCGTGATATATTATTAGCCATGGGCTGTCAATTCGGTCAGGGTTATTGGTTTGGTAAACCCGTCCCTGCTGACGTTGCCACTGAAATGTTGATTCAGCAACACAATAATTAGTACTAATGTCCATTAACGCTAAGTCCTACTTAATTGACTACTGTCGCATTGGAAACAATGTCTTATCATCTCTCTCCCTGCAATACGCTCCAAGCTCTACCACGCTTCAACCAGACACTTACATAACATTTATTATGCCTATTCTCAGCCATCCATAACCCCTAACGTTGATTACATAACGAATGCAAGGTAGGTTCATGACTTATCAGTGCTTTTACTAAACTTGTATAATTTCCTATGAACACCTATCTTTCTATAGTGAAATCGCTAGAGCTTATTAGGTCTCGAACCGACTCTGACCGACAGCATTCTTTTAATAACATTTTATCTGATCGATAATCTAGTCAATCTTGTGGCTACCTATGACTTAGGTTTACTGGAATAAAACCGTACTACCTAGACCGCACCTGACTATGACTTATGACATTCTAAAAAGGACAGGAAGTTATGCAATACAAAGCGCCCTTACGTGATATCCAATTCGTTATGCATGAACTACTCGATAGTGAAAACCATTACAAAACTTTGCCTGCTTTTCAAGAAGCCGACCGCGAATTGATGGATAGCCTATTTGAGATGGCTGCAAGCTTTGCTGAAAATGAACTATCTCCATTAAACCAAAGCGGTGATGCTGAAGGTTGCCAGTTTGATAAAGGCACTGTCACTACGCCAAAAGGTTTCAAAGAAGCTTATGATCAATATTGTGAGCTTGGCTTTCCTGCTCTAGCCGCTGAAGAAGATTTTGGCGGTCAAAATATGCCATTTTCATTGTCTACCGTTATCAACGAGATGGTGGGTACTGCCAACTGGTCATTTTCGATGTATCCTGGCTTATCACATGGTGCCATTCAAACCATCGAACACCATGGTACCGATGAACAAAAAGCAACTTATCTAGAAAAAATGGTAACTGGTACATGGTCTGGCACCATGTGTCTGACTGAAGCTCATGCCGGTTCTGACCTCGGTATTATCCGTACCAAAGCCAAACCTAATGATGATGGCAGCTATAGCATCACCGGACAAAAAATCTTTATCTCAGCTGGTGAACATGACCTAACTGACAATATCATTCATATTGTATTGGCTCGTTTACCGAACGCCCCAGCCGGCACTAAAGGCATCTCGCTGTTTATCGTGCCTAAAATGACGGTCAACGAAGATGGTAGCTTGGGCGAAAATAACAACGTCGTTTGTGGCTCTATCGAACATAAAATGGGCATCAAAGCCTCAGCAACTTGTGTCATGAACTTTGATGGAGCAACAGGCTACCTGATCGGCCCAGAAAATCGTGGTCTGCAGTGCATGTTTACCTTTATGAACGTCGCCCGTATCGGTACTGCTGTTCAGGGTCTAACCGCTGCAGAATATGCTTTCCAAGGCTCGTTGACCTATGCGAAGGATCGTCTGGCAATGCGCTCACTATCAGGCACAAAAGCGCCAGAAAAAGTGGCTGATCCTATCATTGTGCACCCAGCAGTTCGAAACATGCTATTGACCGAAAAAGCCTTTGCAGAAGGTGGTCGTGCTCTGGTTTATTATCTCTCTCATTTTGCAGATACGGTCGCAAAGGGTGAAGGTGATGACCTAAAATTTGCTGACCAAATGTTGTCGCTATTGACCCCAATTGCAAAGGCATTTTTGACTGAAACTGGACTTGAGGCTGCCAATCATGGCGTGCAAGTCTATGGTGGTCATGGTTTCATCAGCGAATGGGGTATGGAACAGAACGTCCGTGATACACGCATTGCTTGTCTGTATGAAGGCACGACAGAGATTCAGGCACTAGACTTACTAGGTCGTAAAGTTTTGGGATCACAAGGCAAGCTGCTAGCAAACTTTGCAAATATCATTCAAACCTTCTGTGAAGACAACCAAGAAAACGACGAAATGGGTCAGTTCGTCCGCCCACTTGCAAAGCATTTGAAAGAGTGGAATGATTTGACGGCTCGTATCGGCATGCAGGCCACTGAAAATCCTGATGCTATTGGCGGCGCAGCAGTAGATTACTTGTATTTCAGCGGCTATGTAACCCTTGCCTACTTATGGGCGCGCATGGCTTTAGTTGCACAAACCGCTATCGGAGACGGTACTGGTGAAACTGCATTCTATGATGCGAAAATCAAAACAGCTCAGTTCTACTTTGCCAAACTGCTACCACGTACCACCACGCATGTACAGCGCATCAGCACAGGTGTCGAACCATACATGAGCATGGATGTAGATCAGTTTTCATTTTAAAAAGTTTTTTTTGAGACACTGACTTTTTTGATAAATTACCGCATCTTTAACTCTTAGTGTTATACCGGCAACGTACTCATGTAGGTTGCCGATTTTTTATAATGAGTTGCTTTAGCATATCAGCGACAATTCGACCGCGGCATTCACCGTATTAGCACTCATTGCTACCTCCTGCAGCCTGACAGTATTCGTCGTTTGGTTAATTATTTGTTGTACGCATCGTTCACGAAGAAAACCCATTCTCATATATTTATTTGTTAGACTTTTATCATTAGGCGTATTAAATACTCCCAACATTTACACTCATGAAAACTTAT
>NZ_JAKDUI010000095.1 GCF_030457785.1 Psychrobacter sp.
ATAATCTCGTGTATCTCTTTTATTTAGTATTTTTTACTTAGTAGCTATTTTGCTTAGCATTTATTTACTTAGCATCGACTATATTTTAGACGGCTTATCGTTCTGGACGAATGAATGGCATATGTCTATTCACGTCTTTATAGAGTAGATATCTAAATGGACCAGGTCCACCAGCGTAACAAGATTGTGGGCAAAATGCGCGCAGCCACATAAAGTCACCGGCCTCTACTTCAACCCATTCACCGTTTAAGTGATAGACGGCTTTACCTTCTAGTACATACAGACCATGTTCCATTACATGCGTTTCGTCAAACGGGATCACGCCACCAGGTTGGAATGTGACGATGTTTACATGCATGTCGTGACGCATATCAGACTGCTCGGTAAATCGAGTAGTTGCCCAGACGCCACCTGTGTCTGGCATCTCAATCGCTGCAACATCGTGATCGCTTGTGACAAAAGGCTCAGGTGCATCAATACCGTCTACAAACTGATAGGCTTTGCGGATCCAATGAAATTTAACATGTTTATCGCTGTTGTTTTTCACCGTCCATTTACATGCTGGCGGCAGGAAAGCATAGCCACCGGCTTCAAGATGATGGGCTTCGCCTTCGATAGTAATATCCATTTCACCTTCAACGACAAACAACACGGCTTCGGCTTTCATGTCTAGTTCAGGCTTATCAGAGCCGCCATTTGGTGCTACCTCAACGATGTATTGTGAAAAGGTTTCTGAAAATCCAGATAAAGGACGGGCAATCACCCACATGCGCATGCCTTCCCAAAATGGCAGGTAGCTAATCACAATATCGGTTAGCACACGTTTGGGAATAATGGCATAAGCCTCGGTAAAGATGGCGCGATCGGATAGTAGCTGTGTTTGTGGAGGTAATCCGCCAGTTGGTGCGTAATAAGTACTTTTGGGTGACATTTTTCCGTGTTCCTTAATGACTTTGTGCGGCGATAATGATTTTGTGCCGCGATAAATTTTTTGTCTGTGCGAGTGGTTATAACCAGTTTTTCGTGTTATCGGCAGCTGCTGGGTGGTTTTTGTACCAGTGTTTGGCAATATCATCGCGGCGGCATATCCACACATCAGGTTTGCTAGTGATATATTGCAAAAACTTTTTGAGAGCAGTGATACGACCTGCACGACCGATAATACGGCAGTGTAACCCAATGGTCAGCATTTTTGGGGTATGCTCGCCTTCTTCGTATAAGGTGTCGAAGCTGTCTTTTAAGTACTGATAGAAAGGTTCGGCGTTGGTATAACCAGGGCTCGAAGCAAAGCGCATATCGTTGGTCTCTAGTGTATAAGGAACGACCAAATGCGGTTTACGAACGATTTTGTCACCGTCTGCTACTTTCACATTGAGCCAGTAGGGCAGTTCATCAGCGTAAGAGTCAGAATCATAAATATAGCCACCTTGTTCAGCGACCAATTCACGGGTATTGGGGCTGTCACGACCAGTGTACCAACCGAGCGGCTGACCACCAGTCATGCTTTTGAAAATTTCGGTAGCACGGCGTACATGCTCGCGCTCGGTCTCGCGGTACATATATTGGTAAGTGATCCAGCGCAAACCATGACTGGCGATTTCGTGTCCGTCTTCTAATACTCGCTCTATAATGTGTGGTGTTTTTTCGGCAGCACTCGCACAAGTGAAAGTGGTGATGGGTAAGCCGTACTCTTTAAAAGTATCTAACACCCGCCAAACGCCTACACGGCTGCCGTATTCAAATGCCGATTCAATCGACTGGTGGCGATTGTTAAACTCAGGCGTACCTAGTACGTCAGATAAAAAACGCTCAGATTGGGCATCACCATGAATGACGCTGTTTTCTGCGCCTTCTTCAATATTCAGGACAAATTGAACGGCGATTTTGGCACCACCTGGCCAGTTGGCTTTTGGTGGCTTACCGCCATAGCCCTTTAGGTCACGAGGGTAGGCGTCTTGGTTAAAGTCACTGGTTATTTTTTGAGTCATTTTTAATATTCCTTTGTTTCAATTAAGATTTTTCACCTAAAGCTTTATGCTTGATTAGGTTTTGCGGCGTCGGATCGCATCAGCAGCCAATAAGCGATACCACCCAGCATGGCACCCAGTAAGAAACCATAACCCTCAAGCTTTGTTAATGCAGGCACTAATACGGTAGCGATAGAAAAAATAGCACCAATCGCAAAAGCAATTAAGCCACGAATATTCCAACCTTTATAGTAGTAATAAGCCCCATCTGGTTGATCAGAGAATAGATCATTGATATTAATATGTTGACGTTTGATTAAATAGTAATCGACAACTAATATACCGAAAAAGGGTGCAATGATCGCGCCAACTGCATTTACAAAGCCAACGATGCCGATTTTACTGATAAATGATAACCATAGTGCGCCAACGAAAAAAGCGATAACTGCGGTAATTAAACCACCTTTACGAAAGCTAATATGTTTGGGAAATAAGTTCGCCAAATCATAAGCGGGTGGTATAAAGTTTGCGACCATATTGATACCCACAGTCGCTGCAAAAAAGGTCAAGGCTGCAACAATCGTTAGTGGGAGTGCGTCAACTCGTTCGACAATCTCCGCAGGGTTGGTCAATGCTTCACCAAATAAGACCAAAGTACCTGCGGTAATGACTAGGGCAATGAATGAGAAAAACATCATATTAATAGGCAGACCAACTAAGTTGCCTAAGCGCATTTCTTTTTCACTGTGTAAAAATCGTGAAAAGTCGCCGAAGTTAATCACAACAGCTGCAAAATAAGCCACCATGGTTCCCACAATCGCGGTAAATGCTTGAAAGGAGGTACCCATATAGTCGCTGCCACTAGCAAAAATGGAGTTGATAGCTGGTAGTAACTCTGAGCCTGACTGGTACCAGACAATACCCATCAAGATAACCATGACTACGTAAACTAGCGGACCTGCCCAATTTAAAAAGTGTTTGATAGGCTCAACACCTGCCCAAAAAAGCATGATTTGAAACACCCAAACGATGACAAAGGCGATCCACGCTGTACTATTAAGGCCTAAAAAAGTTGCATCTGAACTACCCATCATAATAGTCAATAAGATGGCAACCGCAGTGGAGGCAAAATAGGTCTGCACCCCGTACCAAAAAATACCGATAATAGCTCGTAATATCGCCGGGAGATTCGCTCCGTTGATACCCATGCTAGCACGTATGAGCACTGGAAAAGGAATGCCATATTTGACGCTGGGTTTACCTGTCAAATTGACCATCAGCATGACGATGAATCCTGAGCAAATAATCGCCGCCATGACCCACCAACCATTCAAACCATAGCTTAAGAATAGTGATGCAGCGAGCGTATAGCCAAAAAGACTTTGAATATCATTTGACCAGACATTAAATATCGAAAACCACCCCCAACTACGCTGTTCAGGCTGTAGTGGGGCAAGATCATCATTGTATAACCTTGAGTTTTTGCGTTCTGGATTGAAGGTGGTGCAATCATAGAGCGCGCTGTTGGATTGATTATGGAGCTGACTTTCTTGCTTATTTGCAGTGGACACCCTTCTCTCCTTTAAAATTGAAAACAATCGAAACTAATATTGTTAACACTTTATAATACATATTGTTAACACTTTAAGGGTGTCTAGGTCGTTGGTCAAGATAATTGTTTAAATAGGGCATGTCCTCAATTAAATCAATAGTTATCTAAATGGGTTGAAAATGACTAAGTTTTGCCAAACGGCGGCAAATAGCGCAGATATTATCTGCGCTATTTTCCTCGTTTGATTGCTATTCATTTCATTTTTATCACTATTTTTAAAATGAGGACACGCCCTAGTGGTTACTTATTTGAGT
Organism: Psychrobacter sp.; assembly: GCF_030457785.1. Classification (GTDB taxonomy): domain Bacteria; phylum Pseudomonadota; class Gammaproteobacteria; order Pseudomonadales; family Moraxellaceae; genus Psychrobacter. The sequence goes on from NZ_JAKDUI010000095.1 coordinate 3,834, forward strand.
AGAAAGTGCTCATTCATAACCCCGACGTATAAGCAACGATTTGCTGACGCTGTTCGTCACTCAACTGAGTGAGGTTGCCTAATGGCATATAGCGCGTCTGCACAGCGGTGATGATCTTGGCTTTGTGAATTTTCATCTCTTCTGGTGTCTGTAAGATAATACCAGCTGGTGGTGCTGCGAACCCTTGCTGAGTTGGCTGTGCAGCGTGACAAGTACTACAGTGCGTGTGTACGATATTCATGATGGCATCATCAGGGGATGCTGCTACAGGTGTTGCGACAGCAGTGACGTTTTCTTCGAATGCAGCATCAGCAGTTATGGCGTCATCATTTGTCGTTGCACTGTCAGTCGCTGGTGGTTCTGCATCTGGTGTGACCGAAGCTTCAGCAGTGCTAGCTGGCATTGGTGCCATTGGTTCAATTGGCTCAGGACGCATCCAGATAATCAGTAAAACTGTCAACACAGCAGGAATGACCAAATAGCGTGGCTTGTCGTTTTCTAAATGCTTCTGGTTAAAGTAATGACGTACGATTGCGGTGATGATACCGACGTAGACCAACACCAACCAACCGTGTGTATGTGAGTACATCATCGGATAGTGATTGCTAATCATGGTAAAAATCAGCGGCAAGGTAAAGTAGTTGTTCATTAGCGAGCGATTTTTTGCTTGTAATGCTAAGTCGGCTACTTCTTTGCCGGGTTTTTCGCCGCGCCTGACACAATCGACCAGTGCTCGCTGTGCAGGCATGATTCCAAAGAAAACATTACCCGCCATCACGGTACCCAAGATGGCGCCAATATGAATGAACGAGGCACGATCACTAAACAATTGATACGAGCCCCAACAGGCAATAATCAATAAGATAAAAATAATGCTACTAAAGATAAATGAGTTTTTGCCCAAATGACTGCGGACAATCACTTCATAGATGAAATAGCTGCCGAACAAAAATAACAAACTGGTAGAAATAGCACCAATGCTACTACCGAATGCCACCTTGCTGGGGTCAATCAGATAAGCCGTCGCATTAGCATAGTAGACGATAGACAGCATCGCCATACCAGTCAGCCAAGTGGTGTAAGCCTCCCACTTGAACCAATGTAGTGTTTTGGGCATTTCTTCAGGTTCAAGCTTATATTTAGCAATCTCATAAAACCCACCACCATGTACGGCCCATAGGTCACCAGAGATGCCTTTGTCCGTTTTCCACTGTGGCGGCTTACGCAGACTTAGATCCAACCACACAAAATAAAATGAAGCACCAATCCATGCTACTCCAGCGATAACGTGAAACCAGCGGAAAAATAAATTGAACCAGTCGAGATAATAAGCGCCCATGTGGCAAGTGTCCTTTTATGCAATTGATACTATACAAGTTATACAATTTTCTTTCGTCAGCGTCTTTCGTTTGATAGGTGTCATATGGTGATTTGTCTTGTACCCCAAATTCATCAAATGCTGTTACGAGCCGCGATAGGTGCTATAGCCGTGCGCACTAAGCAATAATGGAATGTGGTAGTGGCTGTCATCGCGTACCACAAAGTCGATAATAACCTGCGGATAAAATACGGCTAGCTGCTGTGCATCGAAATACGTTTGCGTATCAAACGTTACTGTATAGCGACCGTTGCTCAGATGAGACTCGTCGCTATCAAGTGATGAGTCAAACTCCCAACTGTCTGGTGTGACGCGACCATCATCGTTGGTGACACCGTTTGCTAATAGCGTGGCGTCGCCACTGTCTGAAATACGGTGCAGTGTCAATGCGACAGCAGCAGCAGGTGTGCCAAGATGAGTATCCAAGATATGTGATGATAGGGTGGCTGGCATAAAAACTCCGTTTAAATATATGGGACAAGTAAGGTTTAAGCGTCGCTTAGCATTTTCTGCAAACGCAGGCGCGTGATCTTATTTTGCTCGTTAGCAGCGTTTTTTAGCTCCGTCTGACGATCGTTTGGTAGACGCGCCAACAATAAATCCAACATTTGCTGTGCGCTCTTACCCGTAGCAAATACAATAAAAATAAAACCAAACTTATCGAGGTAGTCTTGATTTCCTTGTGCTAAGGCTTCAATTACACTGTCTTCGGCATCATTAGCGCCTGATTGCTCATGTGCAGCACTGGATTGAGTATTGCGGTATTTTTCTTTTAACGAGTCGACGTTGCCGATTTGTGGATGTCCATCAAATGCTTCTAGTAGATTGCCTTCATCGGTTTGAGCTTGTGTCCAAGCATCATCACTGTGTACGAGTAAGGTTTGCATATCGGTGAAAGGGCGTTTGTTTGCCAAGGTCTGCGCCCATTGAGTGCTGGTGCAACAAGTCAATAGAGCGGACGTTGCTTCTGCTAGTGAGAGCTTGTTGAACTGCTCTAGAGGTAATTCCACAGTAACTTCCTTTTTATTTGCTTTTCGTTTGCTCTTAATCTGCTAGCGATGGAGTAGAACAGGGCTGACACTGATTTACCGTGATACAGCTCAAACTGTTAGATACAAAATCACATACTGGAATAGTGTTTAACGAATCAATAGTAGGTTAATATAAGCTATTTTGCTAAAACCTGACCATTTGGTCAACTGGTTTGTGAACATATTTTATTTAAGTGGCTCAATTTTCATCAAGTTAGTCTTAAAATATGCCCATTTGCTTGCCGTTTTCTTTCTAATTATCCTACTAATCCTAACAACGATAGGAATAACTAATATGACTCAAGAGACTAATACAAACATACGAGAGATATTCAAAACGGTTACCAAGCAGGGCCGGCAAACCATTCGTTCACATAATCAGGCAGTTATTTTGGCAGCAGCCGAAGAGGAGTTTGTCCTACAGGGCTTTGGTGGCGCTACGATGCAAAGTATTGCAGATAGATCTGGGCTGCCAAAAGCCAATGTTCATTATTACTTCAAGAGCAAAAAAAATCTGTATCAAGCTGTGTTGCAAGCTATCATCCAAGAGTGGAATGATGGATTGGTTACTATGAATGTCGATAGTGATCCCAAAGCAGTGATCGAAAAGTTCGTTCGTACCAAACTACATCAAGCGTTTGCTAACCCGAATCGTCATAAGTTATTTGCACTTGAAATCATCCGTGAGGCACCACAGTTGCACGATTTTATGTCGACGACGATGAAAGAGTGGGCGCTGGAAAAAACGAAGGTAATGCAGGTCTGGCATGCACAAGGCAAAATCGGCATCACTGATCCATTGCAACTGCTGATTCTGATTTGGGCAACGACACAGCGATACGCCGAATTTAAAACAGAAATCGTTTGTTTAATGGAAAAAGACGATTATGGTTATCAAGATGAATCACGTGCTGCTGACTTCCTCGTGCCTTTTATTTTACGTGGCTGTGGTCTCTAATAATCAGAACCTGTCAGCGCCCAATAAAACCCAGTGATACAAAATCGCTTGCCTGCATACTTCGCTATAGTGCTAGACCAAATGAAGCGTTCTAGCGTTAAGAGTGTCCTAGCGTTAATTGTCATGACCTAGCCACATTCAGCCATCTCTACTATCGAGACTTGATTTTTAGCATGTCATCAATCAAATTTATCGCTTAAATGATGACATGCTCTGAAGTAATTAAGAGACTGTTTCTTCAAGTGGTTTTAATTCGTTAGTCGATGTTTTTTTATCAAACTCAGTACCATAGCCTTTGGGTAAAATCGTATCTAGTAAAATAGCAACGATGCCAGCGACAGTCACTGGAGAACCAAAAATATTACGGAAAAACTGAGGTGCCTGCGCAAAGACATCAGGGACAAAAGCCACACCCATAGCGAGTCCTAAAGATGTTGCGATGATCAGGATGTTGCGATGCGTAAATTTGACAGTCGATAGAATACGGATACCTGCCGTTGCCACAGTGGCAAACATCAATAAAGTAACACCACCGACAACCGGCTTTGGTAATTGCGTGAAGATAGAGCCCAAAACAGGAAATAGTCCCATCACGAACAAGATACCACCCACAAAAAACCCTACATAGCGACTGGCAATTCCTGTCATTTGAATGACGCCATTATTTTGACTGAATGTCGTCACAGGGAAGGTATTGAATACTGCTCCAATTAAAGAGTTAACACCATCACCTAGTACACCACCCTTGATGCGCTCTTCGTATACAGGACCTTTAATCGGCTCACCTGAAATCATGGATGTCGCCGTTAAGTCACCTGAGGTTTCGATACTGGTAATGATGTACATGAAAGCAATAGGAATAAAGGCTTGCCAGTCAAAGCCAAAACCGAATTTAAAAGGTACTGGCAAAGTAAAGACAGGTGCTTCTGCGACCAAAGAAAAATCAATACGCCCCATGAATACTGCAGTTAATAAACCAAGCATCAAACCGATAAAGATGGCACTCGAGCGAATGACCTTGATGTGAATCATGCTAATAAGTACCACGCTGACCAATACGCCGCCACCTAGCATGAGGTTTTGCATACTACCAAAGTCCTCAGCACCCACCCCGCCTGCTAAGTCTGTCAAACCGACTTTTGTCAAAGATAAGCCAATAGTAATAATGACACAACCAGTGACAATTGGATTCATCAAGGATTTGAGTTTGGTGATAAACCGACTTAAGAAAATTTCGACAAAGGCGCCGAGAAATGAAACACCAAAGATGACAGAGAGAATCTCTTCTGGACTACCTCCACGGTTTTTTACGACAAACCCAGCAGCTAGTACCGCAGCTAAGAAACCAAAACTGGTGCCTTGTAATGCCATCAAGCCTGAACCCACTGGTCCAATTCGACGTGTCTGAATAAAAGTAGCGACCCCTGACACCATCAATGCCATGCTGATAAGGTAAGGTATGTGTTCTCCTAAACCTAAGGCTCCACCGATGATAAGTGGTGGGGTAATAATACCGACAAAAGCGGCCAGTACGTGTTGTATTGCACCCAAAAACGCTTTCCCGGGAGCAGGACGGTCATGCAGTCCATACAGTAAATCGGGGTTTCCTTGAGGGTGTTCTTTCATCTTGGCTTCCTCCTAAAGTAACTTTGGTCTAATCTTCAAAGAGACAATAAAGCGATACTAAGGAAGGTATTAGCGTCAAGACTTGAATCAACACACCTTCAAGAATACGTATCGCTTAGCTCTCTCATACAGATCTGCTCTTGTCTTTTTGTTAATACATAACGGTCGGTAGCTGTGTGTTTAAGAATTCAAAAATTTATTAGAATTCGAATACTGACTAATTAGTCAACTATTTGATTAAGGTTATAGTGAAAAGGTTGCTTGTTGCAATGATTTTTTGGGGCTAATACATTTATAATAAAAATGTCTAATATTTACAATGTAAATATATTTTTGTTTATATGTCTTGTAAGTTTTTGATATTTCGATGGTTTCGATAGTTGATTCGAGAGAGATGCCTGAGTTTTCAGGATGTGAACGAAGTTATACAAGAAGATATTTAAAAGGAGAATAGTATTGCCAAATTGTAAATGTTTGTTTATTATAGCTGCTGATTATTGTAATGATAATAATTATCATTAGTTTTTTTATAAAAATTCATGCGACAAGCGGTTCATATTTGAATGTACT
>NZ_JAKDUI010000096.1 GCF_030457785.1 Psychrobacter sp.
TACATTACGATGATATAACAACTATTTTAACAATACAGACGTAAATAATGGGTACAATAGAAGTTGCTTTTTCGAAAAAAATTCGGAAGTGACTGCATTTCCAGATAAAAGCAAGTCAGTTTTTTAGCCGTACTTTTTTATTTTATAGCCAGCGTTTGCACATACGCATACCATTAGCAAATTTTAAGGAGTAATCTACATGACACCGATTCGTTCAAACCAATCATTAAAGTCTATCTTCGGTATCACATTGATGGCCGCCGCCTTAGGTCTAACAGCCTGTAGTACTTCCCCTGACACTGACCCTGATGTACAAGCTCGTCAAGACAGCATGAAAAACTGGGGTGATGCAATGGGTGTCATGGGCGATATGGCAAAAGCCCCAGATACTTTTGATGCAGATGTATTCAAAGAGCAAGCTGCCTTTTTGGCTGAGGACGCTTCTACTCCTTGGAGCCACTTTGAGAACCAAGAAAGCATGGGTAACGCAACTGAAGCTGTATGGACTAACCCTGAAGGTTTCACTGCAGAAGCTGAAAAATTTCAACAAGTTACCACTGATTTAAACGCTGCCGCACAAACAGCCGCTAGCATGGATGATGTGAAGCCTGCTTTTGGTGAAGTAGGCGCGACCTGTAAATCATGCCACACAGACTTCAAAGCTGAAACCAACTAAACAGCTAAACTGTTCGTAACGACGCACTGCATTAAAAAAACCGCCGTATCAGAAGATATGGCGGTTTTCTTCACACTCTATTATAAAAAACAGGCGCAGAACTTAATAATAATTCAACGACGATGCCGCTGTTACTCTGTCGCTACCTTGTCCTCGTCTGCTGTTTGCTGCTCATTCACTTTATTGACAATCGATGTCACAGATGGATCGCTCAAATCTATGGTACGTATCGGGAATGGTATGTTCACACCTGCTGTATCGAGTGAGTTTTTGATCTCGACGAACACCTGATGGATAGAGGCAACCTTATTGGCTTGTGTGCCGTCTTCAATAAACCAACGTACCTTCAAATCTATCGTTGAGTCACCAAAACCAGTGGCAATCACACTCGGCTCAGCTTTCTTCGAGACACTATCTGCCCTATCTAGCGCTTTTAGGATCTCCGCTTTTGCAGCTTCGATATCGTCTTCATAACCGATACCTACCGCCAGCTCCAAGCGCCGCTGATGATATGCTGTATTGACGGTCAGTGCTGAAGTATACAGTTGAGAGTTAGGTATAACCACTTGCCTACCGTCATAAGTTTTGATGGTCGTCGCACGGATTTTGATGTCTTCAACTGTCCCTTCATAATCTCCTGAGACGATCTGATCGCCAATACGAAACGGCTCCGAGATGAGTAGCAAAATACCGGATAATAGGTTTTGGAAGATGTCTTTGAACGCAAAACCAATAGCAACCGAACCGATACCAAGTGCACCAATCAGCTTGGCAGGTGTAAACCCTGGCACAGCAATGACCATGGCTATCATAATGCCAATAAAGATAATCAGCGCCCCGCCTATGCGCTGGAATACTTTGACCAAGTTCTGATGACGGCTACGGCTACCCAGTAATTTTCGGACAACTTTTTTAAAGATGATCGATAAAAACCAAAAAATCAGAAAGACAGCGATTGACGCGACGAAATAAGGAATACGGTCGATAAAACCAATCAATATTTCGTTGGCAGAGTCGAAGATACCTTGATATGTCATGACATCAGTATTTGTTGATTTTACCGCGGTTCCGTCGCTTATACTGGCGTCTGTCTCGGAGCTAGACATTCCCTTATCACTCCTGTGATTGGATTAAATTGTTTGGTTGATGGACTAAGGTCTGTCCTCATTTTGAAAATGGTGATAAACCTAAGCCATCAAGTCGGCCTGGACAATTTCAATCCAGTAGCCGTCAACATCCTTGATAAATGCGATGTTTTTCATGCTACCGTCTTCTGGGCGTTTTTTGAATTCGACATCGTTTTTATCAAACCACGCCACGGCCTCCTCAAGATTAGGCACACTAAAACAGATATGGCCAAAGCCTTGTGGGTCTTGGTTACCATCGTGATAGCTGAAGCCTTCTTGGTTTTCAGTGCCATAATTATGGGTTAACTCTAAAATACCGCGCTGACGAAAAGCAAAAATTGCCAAATCATCACCGGTCGGCAGCGATTCACGCTCGCTTTCAGTAAGTTTGGCTAGAAAGTATAAATCAAACCCCATCTCAGGAAACTTCTTTACCGCCAATAAAGTCATACCAAGAACACCCGTATAAAACGCCAACGACTTGGCAGGGTCTTTGATACGTAGCATAGTATGATTGAATGTGAAGCCTGAAGTCTGCGCAGAGATAGGTTGAATACCCACTGTATTTACACTGCTAGCAGGCTGAGCGATGATAGCCTCATTACTAGAGGTTGAGGTAGATGCTGGTTTAGACATAATATTCCTAATATACAAAAAACAAGTTTATAAGCCAATCGCCATCACAGCGAGTTGCTTAACTTTCTACTGATAATAACAAATAGCGCGATGCGATAGCGATTAGACATCTAAAAATCGTACTTTGCCAGTTTCTAAATCGTACTCTGCACCAACGATCAATAACTGACCATTGGCTGATAAGTCCTCTAATGACCGCGAACCATGTTTGAGTTGGCTAACTGACATACGCACGTTGGCTCTGATGGAGCGACTGAGCAACTCATCTGCATCTACGTCCTGACCATTGGCAGTCGCCAATTCGTGCAAGTTATACACACTCGGGCGGATACGGTCGACAATCGACTGCAAGTTAGGAGAATAGCTCTGCTCAGGGTTGATAAGTGTTTCGACACAGGCCGTTACCGCACCACAGTGAGAATGCCCCAACACGACCACCAGCTTGGTACCGAACGTCTCAGCAGCAAACTCGATTGACCCAATCTGTGAAGGCGCAACCACATTACCAGCGACACGAATGACGAATAAATCACCCAAACCTTGGTCAAATACAATCTCGACCGGTACGCGCGCATCCGAACAGCCCAAAATAATGGCCAAAGGATCTTGATCGCTGACCAGCTCTGGACGCTTCTGCATACTTGGGTCAGTACTGCTAAGGCTATCGACATAGCGTGCATTGCCTTCTTTTAAAAGCTCAAGTGCTTCTGCACCTGTTTTGGGTCGTTTGTCGTTAGGCATGAGAAATCCTTTTTTAGTTTTGGATAGTTCTAAATGCAACAATAAGATATGCGGTAAGCCGTGTCTTATTATTGTATTGCATAGCCAATTGTATAGGAATAGAAGCAAAAAATGATAGAAGTTTTTGTATGTTCAACCTGCTCCCATAAGACATGAGCCAACAGCTCCTGAGCAACTTGTAACCAACTGACGCTGAATTATATCAATGGTTTGTTATAATACGTGACAATCAGACCACCAGACCACGCTTACGCCAACCATCTTTGTCTACAGTAGCACATGTCATGGCTACTCTAACGAGTGAGATGTATAGGAACGAACCTTATGACCGAATCTGCTGCAACCACGCCTACCTCTGGTGAGTCACTGGATAGCATCCTACTACAACTGACCGGTCTTAAGAAAAACTATGATAAAACTGAAGTATTAAGGAATATCAACCTCGATATCAAACACGGTGAGTTCTTAACCTTACTCGGTCCATCAGGCTGTGGTAAGACCACACTGCTACGCTTGATTGCCGGTTTTGAGCAACCAACTGCTGGGGCAATATATTTGGATGGCGTACAAATGGCGGGCTTGCCAGCGGATAAGCGCCCCATCAACACAGTGTTTCAACAGTATGCGCTGTTTCCACATATGAGTGTTGCACAAAATGTGGCTTACGGACTCAAGCTTAAAAAAGTCCCTAAAGACGAGATTAAAACCCGTGTGCGCGATATGCTCGCCATGGTTCAGCTAGAGCATTTAGCCAATCGCAAACCGCAAGATTTATCTGGTGGGCAGCAGCAACGTGTCGCCATTGCTCGGGCAGTGATTAACCGTCCTAAATTGCTATTACTTGATGAGCCTCTGTCTGCGCTCGATCACAAATTGCGCTTGCAGATGCAATCCGAACTCAAGCGATTGCAGAGAGAGCTTGGGATTACCTTCGTCTTCGTCACTCATGATCAAGAAGAAGCGCTATCAATGTCAGACCGCATCGCTGTGATGAAAGACGGAGCGTTTCAGCAAATCGGCACACCCATTGAGATATACGAGACCCCTGCCAACTTATTTACCGCCAAATTCATCGGTGAGACCAATTTATTTAAGGCTGAGGTAAAAGGCGTTTATCCTGACCAACCAGATCGTGATGGTAAGGTGAGCAACGGACGCATCGAAGTCGAAGTCTGTGAGGCACAGGCACAAGAAGTTCCAACCACGTTACGCAACTTACGGCGCCCCGACTTTGCCAATGATGTACGAGTAGGCGATATCGTCAATCTACTCCTCCGCCCCGAAGATTTACGCATTTACGACCCTAAAGATGATGGACACACAGGGCTGCTCGGTCACGTCATCGAGAGTAACTATAAAGGCAGCACGTTGGACTCGATTATCGAATTGACAAACGGTCATATCATTAAGGCTTCTGAATTTTTTGATGAAGACGACCCCAGCTTTGACTACAAACTAAATGAAGCTGTCAAAGTATCATGGGTTGATGGCTGGGAGTGGGTACTGCCAGAGGACTCTGATACTGCAGAAAATAGCGATGTGCACAAGGATGTACTCTGATGGCACATCATAGCTTAGGCAGCAAAGGCGCTTTTCGTACCGCCACGCTATGGCTAATCTGGGGTTGGTTACTGATATTTGCACTCTTGCCAAATATATTGGTCATCGCCGTCAGTTTTCTGACTCGCGATAGCAGCGCGTTTATCAGCTTACCTGTCAGCATCGACAGCTACGTACGCATGGTTGACCCATTGTACTTCGAGGTTTTTGCCCACTCATTATGGATGGCAGGTATCACGACGTTTATGTGTTTGTTGCTAGGCTACCCTTTTGCGTGGCTGGTATCCAAAGCCAAAGTGCGCTGGCAGCCGCTGCTCATGATGTTATTGATACTGCCGTTTTGGACCAACTCTTTGGTGCGTACTTATGCGCTCAAGCTACTATTTGCAAATAATGGTTTGATTAATAAAGCGCTGCTCGCGATAGGCATCATCGATGCGCCTATTGATATTTTATATACGCAAGGCGCTGTCATCGCAGGCCTTACCTATTTATTGTTTCCATTTATGGTCTTACCACTATATGCGGTGTTTACAGACCTACGCAACGACATGCTGTTGGCGTCGCAAGACTTGGGAGCTTCTAGAGCTCAGACTTTTTGGCACGTGGTCTTGCCATTGACTACGCCTGGGATTATCTCTGGGGTGCTGTTGGTGCTACTGCCAGCGATGGGCATGTTTTATGTGGCTGACATCTTAGGTGGTTCGCGCAATTTATTGGTCGGTAATATTATAAAAAACCAATTTTTGGCTGCACGTGATTGGCCGTTTGGGGCTGCCGCTAGTGTGGTATTGACAATAGCGATGGCCATATTGCTGCTCGCTTATCGTGCCAGTAGTCGCCGCATTGGCAAAACTGACTTTAACGAGGTGGCCTAATGTCTGATCGATCAGCAAGTCGCTCGTCCAATAACACACCCACAAAACAGAGGCGTCCTATTAAGATTGGCAATATCGCGGCCAAAGGCTATCTTGGCTTGATTTATGCCATGCTGTATTTGCCAATCATTGTATTGGTCGTGATGTCATTTAACCAATCAAAGATTGGCTATAACTGGGGCGGCTTTAGTTTAAAATGGTACGAATCACTGTTTAATAACCAAGCGATGCTTGATGCCTTTTGGCACTCTATCGTGTTGGGGTTGGTCGCAGCGACCGTCTCAACCCTAATAGGTACGCTAACTGCTCTCGCCTTACATCGATATAATTTTCGAGGCAAAGGCTTACTAAACGGCTTGTTATTTGTACTGATGATGTCACCTGAAATTGTATTGGCCATCTCATTGTTGGCACTATTTTTATTAATTGGTCTGCAGCTCGGCTTTGTGTCACTGTTATTAGCACACATTACTTTTTGCTTACCCTTTGTGGTCATCACTGTGTTTGCACGGCTGAGTAGTTTGGATGAGCGTTTGATGGAGGCGGCACGGGATTTGGGTGCTAGCGAATCGGTGATGGTTCGTACTGTGCTCATCCCAGTGATCATGCCAGCGGTGATGGCAGGTTGGTTACTCGCCTTTACCTTATCATTGGATGATGTGGTGGTTTCTACCTTTGTCACTGGTCCTAGCTATGAGATTTTACCGTTACGGATATACTCAATGGTGCGTGTCGGACTCAACCCTGAGGTCAATGCCATTGGTACGTTATTGCTAGTTGCTTCTCTTATCCTCGTCATTATCTCGCAGTTATTACTACGCCGACGCTAGCTAAAGACTATCAACAGATAACCACTTTCACTTACTGGCTTTGAGTGAAAATCATTAAGCTATCAACTATAATGAATAATACTCATTTTAGTAGTCAGGTTATATTATGTTAGAGCTCCGCCATCTCAATACGTTAACTGCCCTACGTGCGCACGGGTCATTGGCTGCTGCTGCCGATGAACTACATGTCACCGCTTCTGCCGTTTCGCATCAGCTCAAAGAATTAGAGAGCTATTACGATATCAGCTTGGTCAATCGTCGTACACGCCCGCTGACCTTTACACCAGCCGGCAAAACGGTGTTGGCATTAGCAGATAACATTCTGCCGCAAGTGACCCGTACCAAATCCGATCTGAAACGCTTAGCGCATGGGCAAGCAGGCAGATTGCGCCTAGCATCCGAGTGTCATAGCTGCTTTGACTGGCTCATGCCGATACTCAATCATTATCGTCGTCAGTGGTCTGATGTAGAGCTAGATTTCGCGACTGGGTTTGAACCTGAGCCTCATCATTTGCTGATGGAAGGTGATATTGACCTACTGATTACCACCAGTGACTTGCCGATCGAGGGCATCAGTTACCAACCGCTATTTGAATATGAAAGTCGCTTGGTACTATCGCCAACGCATGATTTGGCAGCACAAGAGAAAATTGAGCCTAGCGATTTGACCGATGAGGTATTGATTGCCTATCCAGTAGAAGCCAGACGCCTCGACATTATTGCCAACTTCATGACACCAGCGCAGGTGAACTTTGAGAGTGTTCGCACTACTGAGCTGACAGCGATGCTCATTCAGTTGGTTGCCAGTGAACGCGGAGTGGCAGCATTGCCCGATTGGGTCGTTGCTGAATACGAGAAAAAAGGCTGGGTTGTCTCGCGCCCGCTGGGCACTGGTGTGCACTGTCAGCTGTATGCAGCGACACGCACGACGAGCCAAGAGGTCGCTTATATGCAAGGGTTCTCTGGTTTATTAGAAGGGTTGGTAAAGCCAGTTTGATATTCAACTGTCTACTGCGCTAACGATACCTTGGACTGATATTTATATCGCTGCCGCTATTGAGTAGAAAATGCTTTTACTAGGTTGAAGCATTCTATAGGCATCGCCACTCGTTATGATAAGCTTCAAGGCAATCATGGAGCTGCAATCATACTAGCTTGTGTTTTTATTTGGTTGCCTTTGATTTGAATTCTATACAGCCCCTAGTCTAAGTAGTAATAAACCCAAGTTGTTAGTCCACAAAGTCATTGCTCAAAGGGTCGTTCTAAAGTGCTGGATGTCATGAAAGATCCCATGGTATTTTCGACTGCGTTTATTTCAATAAAAACCTCTAAGAAGTGATCTGAAATAAGTCGACCATGACAAATAATTGTGTTATACCATACTGCTATGAAGAAGAGATATCTTGTATTTACCGATTTAGATGGAACACTACTCAATCATCAGGATTATAGTTTCGCTCCTGCAAAAGAGGCCTTAGCACTTTTAAAATATCGCTCAATTCCTCTCATCATCGCTACGAGCAAAACCTTTAGTGAAGTAGTAGTGCTTCAAAAAGAGTTAGGCATGCGGCAGCCTTTTATTGTTGAGAATGGTGCTGGGATATTTGTGCCCTCAGAGTCTGTACTTGCAAAAGAGGTGGCGTCTAAAGAGGAGTGGATAAAATTCTCTAAGGCGCAATCCTACATAGAACTGAGACTTTTTTTCACACACATGAAACGGAGCTACCCGATAAAAGGTTTTGGAGATATGAGTGTTGATGAAGTAATACAGCATACAGGTTTGCCAAGAGAAGAGAGCCTAAATGCCATGAAACGCGACTTTAGTGAGCCTTTTTTGATGCAGGACGAAAGAGGGCTTGAGGCTTTTAAAAAAGAGGCAAATGAAAAGGGCTTTGATATAGTAAAAGGGGGAAGATTTTTTCACCTTGTCTCACTTCTACAAGACAAAGCAAATGCCATGCTTACACTTGCTCACATGTATGAAGAGTATTACAACCAAAAGTGTACCAAGATAACCCTTGGTGATAGTGCAAACGACTTTACCATGATAAAAAAAGCAGATATTGGTGTTTTAGTTCCTCTCTATGATGGCTCTTTTAGTGCCATAGGAAACGCAGATATAAAAAGAGCAGACTACCCAGGACCAAGAGGTTGGAATAGCTCTATATTGGAGATATTTGATGGACTCTAAAGCGCTCGCAATGACACTTGCTGTCACTGCGAGGTCTTGAAAAATCATGACAGTCTAGTTATATGAGATAACATCAAAAGAGAGAGTAAGATGACAGATTTTTTTCAAAACGGCGTTATAACAACACTACAAAATGTGGGGGATCGCTCCTTAGAAAACATAGAAGAAGAATTATTGCACTTCTCAAAACGCAGAAATATGGTGCTTTTGCTTCCCGCTCTCTACTCAGAGTTTGAAATGCCAGCGATGCAGACTATTATTGATGAGCTTAAAAACGTGAAGTATCTCCATAAAGTTATAGTTGGACTCGACTGTGCAACTGAGGAGCAGTTTTTAGAAGTAAAGAGGCGCATGAGCATTTTGGAGTGTCGTGTTGAGGTACTTTGGAATGATGGTCCAAATGTAAAAAAGATATATAAAGAGCTTACAGATGAGGGTTTTCCTGGTTTAGACACTCCGGGAAAAGGTCGTAATGTCTGGACGATGATAGGTTATGGTCTCACAGATCGAGATAACTATGCTTTTGCCTTGCATGATTGTGACATAGTAAACTACTCACGAGCGCTTGTTGCACGGCTTTTTTACCCCATAGTACATCCAGGACTTGATTTTGAGTTTAACATTTTACCGCAGAAATCCCCTACCTCTAAGGTAGTGGGATGAATGCG
>NZ_JAKDUI010000097.1 GCF_030457785.1 Psychrobacter sp.
CAAATGATAGCGGATATTGTCGTAAATAGAAATAACAGTTTGCCTATTTAGCAAAAAAACCATACATATTAATGATATACCTAAAAATTGAGTACAAAAAAAAGCGACCGAAGTCGCTTTTTTTATCGTAACTATATCGATAACTTACTGCATTTGTTCTTTGATCAAGTCACCAATTGTTTTTGGCTGCGCTTCAGAACCTGATGCATCATTGCTGTTGTTGCCAAGATCTTTAATCGCTTGACGCTCTTCAGCTTCGTCTTTCGCTTTGATAGACAAGTTGATGCTGCGTGTTTTACGATCAACACTAACAATCTTCGCTTCAACATCATCACCCACGCTCAAATGCTTAGTAGCATCCTCAACGCGGTCACGTTGGATCTCAGAAGCACGTAAATAAGCTTCTACTTCGTCAGCAAGCTCAATAGTAGCGCCTTTAGCGTCTACTTCTTTTACTTTACCGTTAACGATAGCGCCACGGTCGTTGCCAACTAAGTATTCGTTGAACGGGTCAGAGCTTAACTGCTTAACACCTAGGCTGATACGATTTGCTTCTGCATCTACAGACAATACCATTGCTTCAACGGTGTCACCTTTGTTGTAGTTACGAATAGCATCTTCACCAGTTTCATTCCAAGAGATATCAGATAGATGAACAAGACCATCAATACCACCGTCTAGACCGATAAAGATACCGAAGTCAGTGATTGATTTGATAGTACCAGTGATTTTATCACCGCGCTCATGTTTCTTATCAAACTCATCCCATGGGTTAGCTAGAGTCTGCTTGATACCTAGGCTAATGCGACGACGTTCTTCATCGATATCAAGAATCATTACTTCAACTTCATCACCTACCTGTACTACTTTAGATGGGTGGATGTTTTTGTTGGTATGATCCATTTCTGATACGTGAACTAGACCTTCGATACCTTCAGAAATCTCAGCGAAGCAACCATAATCAGTTAGGTTTGTAACGCGTGCTTTAACAACACTGCCTACTGGGTATGTGCCGCCAACGTTATCCCAAGGATCAGTACCAAGTTGTTTTAGACCCAAGCTAACGCGGTTGCGTTCACGGTCAAACTTCAATACTTTAACTTTAAGATCTTGACCAACTTCAACAACTTCAGATGGATGCTTGATACGGCGCCATGCCATATCAGTGATGTGCAATAGACCATCAATACCACCTAGATCAACGAACGCGCCGTAATCAGTAAGGTTCTTAACGATACCTTCGATCTCGATGCCTTCTTCAAGCTTGTTCAGTAGCTCTTCGCGCTCAGCTGAATTTTCAGCTTCCATTACTGCACGACGGCTAACGACAACGTTGTTGCGTTTTTGGTCAAGCTTGATTACTTTGAATTCTAGCTCTTTACCTTCAAGATGCGTGGTGTCACGAATCGGACGTACATCTACTAACGAGCCTGGTAAGAACGCACGTACTGAACCCACGTCTACAGTAAAGCCACCTTTTACTTTGCTAGAAATGATACCTTTTACGATCTCATCATTGTCATAGATTTTTTCAAGGAAATTCCACGTCTCAACGCGTTTGGCTTTTTCACGTGACAGTAAGGTTTGACCCATGCCATTGTCAACTGCTTCAACCACAACGTCAACACTATCGCCAACTTCAACTTCAAGCTCGCCTTCTTCGCTTAAAAACTCTTCACGAGCGACGATACCTTCAGATTTAAGACCAGTATCTACTGTAATCCAATCGCTATCGATTGCCACAACAGCACCTGTAATAACCGAGCCACGCTCGATATCCAGACCCTGCTCTTCAATGCTCGCTTCAAATAGTTCAGCAAATGATTCCATTATGTCTACCTTTGTATAGCCGTATCCTGTCCAGTTCAGTACGGATCAAATTTATGACTGCATAAAACGAGAATACTGGTTTTATATCTTATGCAATCATATAAAAAAACGTTTGTTGCTAATAAGCGAGTTATTAACTAGGCTCACTAGCAACAAATGTCTTTCGAATGAAGATGTCTGTTTGTTTTCTTGGTTATTGTACTTTATTGGTAAGTTGCTCTATTAGTAACCAAAATCAGTAATCAAAAAACACGCCTCGTTCTTGGCAATGTTTTTTAACCTGATGGTAGACAGTGTCAGCGTCTAACACTGAGCTATCAAGCAACAATGCGTCTTCTGCCGGCTTCGATGGTGCAGTGGTACGATTTTCATCACGAGCATCACGGGCTTTTATCGTTGTAAAAATTGCCTCAAAATCTGCTTCTTGACCAGCGTTCAAAAGCTGTGCCACACGGCGTTCAGCGCGAGCTTTCGCACTCGCAGTCAAAAACACTTTTACGTCCGCATTTGGAAACACCACTGTACCCATGTCGCGGCCATCTGCAACGAGTCCTGATCGAGTCGCCATGTCCTGCTGCAGCTTTAACAATGCTGTCCGAACTTCTGGAAAAACAGCTACCTGAGAAGCATAACCACCAACGGTTTCATTTCGCACTTTCTCACCAACTGCTTCACCGTTGACAAGAATATCGACACGTCCTGATTCATTGTTAGGAATAAAATCAATCTCAAGACTTTGTGTCAGTTTGAGCAATTTCAATCCATCGATTTCGCACTCGACATCGGCACCCGGCTTAATCAATCCAGCTTCAAACGCTTTCAGTCCTACAATACGATATAAAGCACCAGAATCTAATAATTGATAACCTAGCGCTTGAGCTAATCGCCATGTTACTGTCCCTTTTCCTGCACCGCTTGGACCGTCAATACAAATAACGGGATAGCGCTGTCTCTGATCTTGGCTTTTATTTTCACTTTCAGGCAAAGCGTTATCAGGTGTAGAGACATTCATAATGCTTACTCAATTAAAGGTGCTTCTTTGACGGGTTGCCGTATGCTTGAAAACGGCTTTTTTACTTATTAATCAACCGCTTACCGCCTATTATATAGATTCAGCGTCAAATAGGGCAGTATTATAGCAAAAAAACCTCACATTCACCATGATTCATATCTATTTAATGACAATATTATTGGCAATAGGCTATTTTATTACGCATTAAGGCGAATTAGCCTCATCCTTAGCTTTCTTTGCCATTTTGCGGCGCTCACGAAAAAAAGACTTCAGCATCTGACTGCTGTGATCGGCACACAAACCTTTATATACTTTCATAGTGTGGTTATAAAAAGGCTGCAGCGATAGATCCATTTGACTACCAACCATTCCTGCTCGTGGCTCACTCGCTGCATATACCAACCTGCCTACTCGTGCATGTATCAGCGCACCAACGCACATTGTGCAAGGTTCCAGTGTTACGTATAGAGTTGTCCCAATCGGCAAGCGATAGTTTCTTAGGTTTTCACAAGCGTTTCTTAGCGCCACAATCTCGGCATGAGCCGTTGCATCATGGCGACTAATAGGTTCGTTATATCCCTGTCCGATGACTTGCTGGTTATGAACCAGTATCGCTCCGACAGGTACTTCTCCAAGTGCAGACCCTTGTTTAGCAAGCTTCAGTGCTTCTTGCATCCACTCGACATCTTCCATTGGCCAGTACGTAGAGCCCACCATCTGTTCACTGATTTTCGAACAGCCCATAAACTGGTTATTTCCTAATTGATGTGTCTGACCATCAGTCGTTATTGTCTGCATCATTTACTGTGGTAACTGCCAATCGATGGGAGTTTGCCCATACTGTACTAGGTAGTCATTGGTTTTGGAAAAGGGCTTAGAACCAAAAAATCCACCACGATTGGCAGCAAGTGGTGATGGGTGTACCGCCGTGAGAATAAGGTGCTTGTCTGTATTGATATACTTACCTTTTTTCTGTGCTTTACTTCCCCATAAAATAAACACTGTGTGCTCTGTCTGCTCATTTATCACATCAATCACTGTATCAGTAAATTGCTCCCAGCCTTTGTTTTGATGACTGTTTGGCTCGCCTTCTTTGACGGTCAGTGAACTATTCAATAACAATACGCCCTGTTGCGCCCAATACGTCAAATCACCATGCGCTGAGGGATTAATGCCTATATCATCTGCCATTTCTTTTAACAGGTTGTTTAATGAGGGTGGCTTTGGAATAGCTTTAGGCACAGAGAACGACAGCCCCATGGCCTGCCCTGCACGATGATAAGGGTCTTGCCCCAGTATCACCACTTTAACTTGCGATAAGGGCGTCAGGTTAAAAGCATTGAACATGAGCGGCGCAGGCGGGTATATACTATCGTCTGACTGATAGCTATTCTTCAAAAAATCTCGTAATTGATCCATGTTTTCAGAAGTCAACTCGTCTGCTAATGCCAATTTCCAGTCTTCTGGCAAGCGAACATTATCTAAAATGGCTTGCTTTTGTTCTTCTGTCTTGGTCTTTTGCTCATCAAACAGTGCCATAGTATGTCCTTTTATATTTGTCATCGAGATCTAGAGCATGCCCTAAAAATGCACACATTACCAATATCGGTCTGGTGTTTGCATTCGTATAAATCAGAAAAAGCTAACATCATTTTATCGTCAATTATAACAATAAAAAAACGGCTACCACAGTGTCATGGCAACCGCCGCTATCGCATGAATAGTAAAATATTAGCTCGCCAATGACTCGGAGTCAGGATGTGGCTCATTCGCCTCAACCACCGTCAAGACAATACGGCCGTTGTCAGCTGATGCCTTATCGCTACTTTTCTTCAGCTCAACAGACTCAGCACCTTGTTCATCGCTGACGTCCGACTCCAGAGTCAAGTGCACGACACCACCATTGACTAAGTCACCAAACAAAATCATGCTTGCCAATGGCTTTTTAATCTCATCTTGGATTAGACGCTGCATCGGGCGAGCACCCATAAGACGATCATAGCCTTTGTCGGCTAAATACTCACGTACGTCATCGTCTATCTCTAGCGTCACTTGTTTGTCGTCAAGCTGTACTTGCAGCTCGACCAAGAATTTATCGACCACTGAGACGACTACTGACGAGTCCAATGGGTTGAATTGGATAATCGCATCCAGTCGGTTGCGGAACTCAGGGGTGAATACACGTTTCAAGGCTTCCGTATTGTCGCGACTATGGTCTTGATGCGTAAAACCCATGGATGATCGACTGATGCTATCAGCGCCAACATTGGTGGTCATAACCAAAATCACTTGCTTAAAGACAGCAACACGACCGTTATTATCTGTCAATGTGCCGTGATCCATTACTTGCAATAACAGATTGAAGACATCAGGATGCGCTTTTTCGATCTCATCAAGCAACAAGACACAATGCGGATGCTGATTGATTTTTTCCGTCAACAGTCCACCTTGGTCATAACCCACATAGCCTGGAGGAGCACCTATCAAACGTGAAGCAGTGTGAGCTTCCATGTATTCTGACATATCAAAGCGCACCAGCTCTACGCCTAGTAGTTTCGCTAATTGACGCGAAACTTCAGTTTTACCAACCCCAGTAGGTCCAGCAAACATAAAGGAACCAATAGGCTTATCTGGTGCTTTGAGACCTGCGCGAGATAGTTTGATCGCATCCGCCAAACTGTTGATCGCTTCATCCTGTCCGAAGACCAAATGCTTAAGATCACGATCTAAGTGCTCAAGGATGCTCTTATCATCACTTGATACTGATTTGGGTGGAATACGTGCCAACTTTGCTATGATAGCTTCGATATCTGCGACATCGATTTTTATCGGTGGTCTTTTGGCCTCACCTTTCGCATCCTCAGTTGATTCAGCTAGATCACTGTCTGTTGCCGTTTTTGATTCATCCTGCATATCACTATTCTGAGCGTCAGCATCGGCTTCATTCTCAACAACTTCATCGCTTTGTGTGTCAAAACCATCTTCTAAATCAGCAATAAAGCTTTCTTCGGCATCGATATCAACGGCATCAGGAACAACACCTAAACGCTTATAAGCACCAGCTTCGTCAATCACATCAATTGCCTTGTCTGGCAAAAAACGCTCATGTATGTGCTTGGCAGATAAATGGACGGCTGTGACCAATGCCTCATCACTATATTCGACATTATGAAATTCTTCATAACGCGGCTTCAACCCACGCAAGATATCGATGGTATCGTCTTCGCTAGGCTCTTTTACATCAATCTTTTGGAAACGGCGTGACAAAGCATGGTCTTTTTCAAAGACCTGACGATACTCTGTGAAAGTCGTAGAGCCAATACAGCGCAGCTCACCATTGGCGAGTGCTGGTTTGATTAAGTTTGACACATCCATGTTACTACTCATCGATGAGCCTGCACCAATGATCATATGGATCTCATCGATGAACAGGATAGCATTTGGCTTTTTCTTTAGTGCATCTAACAGCGACTTCATGCGTTTTTCAAAATCACCGCGATATTTTGTACCAGCAATTAGCGAACCAATATCAAGGCTATAAATCACGCAGCCGTTTAGTGGCTTTGGTGCTTTATCATTGATAATCAACCACGCCAAGCCTTCAGCAATAGAGGTTTTACCGACGCCTGGCTCACCAACCAGAAGTGGATTATTTTTGCGGCGACGACACAACACTTGCGCCGCACGCTCAATCTCGGAAGCACGTCCAATGAGTGGATCGGTTTTTCCTTCTGCAGCGCGTTGGTTTAAGTTACTCGCAAACTCAACCAATGGGTCCTTACTGGTTTTTTCTGAGGCGCTACGGCGCTCGCCAGTCATAGAAACACGCGGCTCAGATGGCTCGTCTTTGTCTTGACCATGTGACAAATACTGGGTCAGCTCTAAACGGCTAATGCCCTGTTTTTTGAGCAAATAAATGGCATAAGTGTCATGCTCTGAAAACATCGACACCAAAATATCAGAGCCTTCAACCAATCGACCACCACCGATAGACTGCACGTGAAAAATGGCACGCTGCAGAATCCGATCAAAACTCTGGGTTGGCTGTGGTGCTTGCTCTGTGTCTGCATCTACCGTTGGCGTATGTTTATTAATATAAGCCTCAAGCTCAGTGCGTAGTGCCGAAACATTAGCATTGCAAGCAGTCAATGTATTGGCAGCGTGAGTGTTTTCTAATAGCGATAATAAGAGATGTTCAACGGTGAGGTATTCATGCGATTTTTGGCGCGCAAGCGTCATTGCTAAACGCAAAGAAACTTCAAGATGACGACTTAACATAACAACTTCCTACGGTTATACCTATCTTTATAATTGATGGTTTTATGAATGAGTTAGTAAGTAAATCAGGGCGATAGGCGCATTGTTCAAGGGCGATACTAATTAATAATCACTATAAACGAACAACTTTGCGCTTACTTTGCTCAGCGAGCCATGTAATTTACTGTCATCAAACGCACATCAAATAAGTGAAACTGCCATTCATATCAGCGTTCCTTTATATCAACACGATATCTACTGATAGTCAATCTCTTAACAAAGACTAAAGTGTATCGAAGCATATCATGAAAACATGACTCTAAAGCTAACAAAGGTCTAAGGATGATAGTAAGATTAACAAGGGTCACCAATGAGAAAACAGACACAAAAGATTAAAAGTGTTGAGAAATGTTTAAGGTAAGTCCGGCTTACCATTTATTGAGTTAGGTAAGCAGTTGGAAGAGATGATAGACAGATTATAAACCAATAAATGGAGAAGACTTATCTGAAGCAGAAAATTGAGAGGCTGAGTTAAAGGTCTAGGCCGAAGATTACACTGGAAAAACTCGAAAGGACAGAATGTACGGACAGTGGTTTAGACATAAAATGACAATATAAAACGATAATATAAAACGACGTTGAAGCTGGTGTAATAAAAACCACCGCCACGCTACTCCCCCTGGTGTGGCTCAATCTGCGTCAATAATGGATAGCCTTCTCGATGTGCCAGACTATTCACTTTCTTAGCTTTGGTTTCGGCGATATCTTTGGGATAAACTCCAGCAATACCTTTTTGGCTATTATGAATTGTCAGCATTATCTCAACTGCAGAGTCCGTGGTATGACGGAACTCAGACTGTAAGACATAGACGACAAATTCCATCGGTGTATAGTTGTCGTTGTACATGACGACTGCATACATTGGCGGCTTGGCTACATCTGGTTCAGCTACCAAAACATCTGCTTGTGGAGAGGTTTCCTCGTCTGGATCACCGTCCTGCGCACGATGAGCAGGTAGGTTTGGAAAATGCCAATCAGAAACAGCTGGCTTATCTTTTAATATCATTTGGTTCATCATGATCAAAATCTTATTATAAGGTAAGTTTCAAATGAGAGCGGTTATCGTCGTTGTAATGATTAGGCAAGCTACCTGATACGATATAAAGCACAGTTTTTTAAGCAAAAAATCAGCTCTACGACCTATAATCTGTTACCAACAAATAGTTGTTACGGTTCAATTGGACTTTCATCAATTTCTGGTAAGTCAGAAAGCGCCAATGGCATACTGTCAACTCTATCACCCAGCTTCCAGTCGTACAATTGCTCCACCTCTTGATCGTCTGCCTGTAAGCTCAGTTTCATTTGTAAAGGTGTGAAACCCGACGGCATGACAAATCGACCTCGCAGACGAACAATACCTTTTATCCTTTCTGCTTCCGAGTTCAGAGAAATCTCTACAAAGTCATCATCATTGAGTAACTCGAGTGTCGCATTCAAGTTCTTGTATGACGCATCAGCACTCAGCATGCCAACATCAAATCCATACTCAAAGGCATTTTCAGGTAACGGTTCCATTTTCGCACCCAGTACCTGCAATGGCATGCCACCTGCTTCACTAATAAAATCTGCGTACAAATCATTAACCTGAGTGATTTGTCTATTTTGAACGGTTAAATCTTGCTGCTTATCACGTAAATCATCCAAGTTTTCCAGGCTAATCGCCAGCTCTTGCTTGGCAGTATCTACTTGGTTGGTCGCTATTTTATTACTTCGGCGTAACTCCTCAAGCTCTTTACTTGTTTCCTCACTATTGATGACCGCTTGCTTGGCCTCAGTATCCATAGCATGAATACCACGCTGATATCCAAACTTATGACCAAATACCAAACCAACAATAGCTGTGACGAATATCGCCCCAGCAAACAGTGCTAATACTAGCGTAGACGCTCCTCGTTGTGTATTCCCAACGCTTGTCGAAAAGCCATCTCGGCTTTTAGAAGAATGCACTCTACGCTCCACACCTTTCGGAAAAGAACATTGGCATGGTAACCATTCTGGCTGTGGGCTAAAGCGCAACGCCATCTTAATACGCATCTAAACAATATCTCTTAATAATAAAGGCGAACTAGTATAACGGAATATATATTCAATACCTAGCACTA
>NZ_JAKDUI010000098.1 GCF_030457785.1 Psychrobacter sp.
TAGGTCTTTTTTTCACCTTGCATTTGGTATTGCACTTCATGTGTTAATCTAAGATTTGATCTGCTTACTCAATACTTTTGAGGTAGGGTCAATACGGATAGCAGGTTTCCTACTTTATCCAGACATTCTTGATACTCAGCATCGCAATCCGAGGCGACCGTGATACCACCACCAGCCCATAAGCTGACTTGTCCTTCTTTGCCTAATGTATCGTCTAATGTACCGTTTGATGAGGTATTCGCTTGTAGTGTGCGAATCAGCACATTCCATTGTCCACTACCATCAAAGTTCATGTAGCCCATCGTGCCACAATAGGCACCACGCGATTCGGATTCTAACTCAGATATAATCTCGACGGCTCGTTTTTTTGGCGTACCTGTGATGGAGCCTGCTGGTAGACTGCCAAATAATACCGCTAGCGGATGGGCATCTGATTTTAGTTCAGCAGTGATGGTACTGACCATGTGATGGACATTGCTAAAACTCTCAATCGCGAACAGCTGCGGTGCTTTTACGCTACCTATCTTGGCATATTTGCCCAAATCATTACGCAATAAATCGACAATCATGACGTTCTCAGCACGGTCTTTTTCGCTATTGATTAGTTGCTGCTTATTGAAGTCGTCCTGCTCAGCAGTTGTGCCGCGTGGCATCGTTCCTTTGATGGGCTTGGTGACGATATGATGCTGTCCTGTGCTAGCGTCTTTTTTAAAAGTAAAAAACAGCTCAGGCGAGCAGCTCAATAGCTCAAACTGACTCTTTGACGTATCAGTCTTGATAGCGTCAATATCATTGTTAAAAAACTTCGTTTGTAGATAGCCAGCAAAGGGTGCTTGCGTATTACGGTGTAAGGCAGGTGAATAATCAATGAGGTTGGGCGTATGATTAACAGTATCTGTAACTAGCAAACCCTGCCAAACTTGTGTCAGATTTATTTGATAACAATCCCCTTGCTGCAGATAGTCCTGAGTCTTATGAAAAGCGCTTTGGTAGGCATCTTCATGCCATCGCGGGTTTAGCACTAGTGGTGAAAGTAGGTATTCTGTATTTTGAGGTGCTTCTATCTTGTTGGATAAGGCATGGTCTAGCGCATTCAAACAAGATATAAGCGTGTCGAGTAGGGCGTCTCTCGTTTGGTGATGTGTATCTAACTTTATCGCATCCAGCTCTGTAGTATCCTGTTCTCTTTTGTCTAGGTTTATAGTGTCTGGGTTTATCGTACGCAGTGTCCAGCCAGCGTTTTCATCGGCTGGCGTCAGGTAAATATCATAATGCCCCAATACGGCACAAGGTTGTTTAGCAAACTGAATATCAGCCGTCGGGCTTAATTCATGAGCGGCTATGTCATAACCAATGAAGCCTATAAAACCGTGATGATAGATTGGTTGTGCGTCATGAGTATTGACTGATTTTGAAGATTTTTTATCAGCATCAATTTTAATGTTAGGGGCAATATTATTATCAGGGTCTTGGTTTTTTCGCTGATTTTGGCTGTAGGTAATAAGCTCATCTTGCCACGCGCTATAGCTCATTGGTTTTGAGGTTGTAGTGCCGTTGTCATCACGATAGTTTTTGGTCACGGTATAAAGGCTGCCTTGCTGGTTGCTATTGAAGCAGACAGACCATGCCACTTTAGGTAGCAGACCGATGACGGGTCGGTCGTCGTTATTCAACCATACCAGTTGCCAATGTTTCTCAGGTTTTTGTGCTGTTAAGTACTGTTGTAGCTTTGGGATGAGCTCTGACGCAGGCAAGTCACCAAAACGCCAGCTAGGGTAGATAGCTGGCGATGGGGTAGCATGGGACGTTTTACTATTATGATTTGTGACTGACATCAGTTATGCGTCAAACTTTTTGATAATCAAGGTGGCGTTAGTACCGCCAAAGCCGAAGCTGTTGCTCATCAGAGTATCAAGTTTTGTGTCACGTTTTTCGGTGACGATGTCAAATCCGTCAGCAGCAGGATCTAAGTTTTCAACATTAATACTAGGTGCGATAAAGCCTTCTTGTAGCATCAATAAGCAATAAATCAGCTCTTGTGCACCGACTGCGCCTAGACTATGACCAGTCATAGATTTGGTTGAGCTAATGGCAGGGACTTGACTGGCGTCACCACCAAACACTTTAGCAATCGCTTTTAGTTCAGTGATATCGCCTAAAGGCGTACTAGTACCGTGAGTATTAATATAGTCAACGCTGTCTAATCCAGCTTCGGCCAACGCCTGCTGCATACAACGTACAGCACCTTCACCGCTTGGTGCAACCATTTCAGCACCATCAGAACTGGCACCATAGCCTACGATTTCAGCCAAGATATTGGCACCACGTGCTTGGGCATGCTCTAGAATTTCGACCACGACCATCGCACCACCAGCAGCGATGACAAAGCCGTCACGGTCTTTATCGTATGCTCTTGAGGCAAGTTTTGGGGTTTCATTGTATTGTGTACTGACGGCGCCCATCGCATCAAACATACAAGACTGAGTCCAGTGTTCAGCCTCACTACCACCAGCGAGCACCACATCCGCTTTACCCAACTGGATCAGCTCAGCAGCGTGACCGATACAATGCGTCGAGGTGGCACAAGCCGAAGACATCGAGTAAGAGACGCCCTGAATTTTGAGGCCAGTTGCTAATGCCGCTGATACTGAGCTGCCCATGGTTTTTGGCACTGCCATAGCACCGACACCGCGCAGACCTTTTTTGCGCATGGCATCCACAGCATTGACGATATTTTCAGTCGATGCGCCGCCAGAGCTTGCGACCACGCCTACACGTGGATTGTGATTGATGGTCTCAAGCGACAGACCTGCATGTTCGATGGCGCTCAGGGCGCTGACGTAAGCATAGAGGCTGGCGTCACTAAAAAACCGTTTTAGTTTACGGTCGATGCCACTAGTATCCAGCATCGACTGGTCGATACTACCGCTTACGTGTGATTTAAAATCGTGCTCAGCATAATCTTCGTTAAATGTAATGCCAGACTGACCTTGCTGCAGAGCAGAAGTGACAGTGGCTAAATCATGCCCGATACAAGAGACAATCCCTGCTCCAGTGATAACAACGCGGCGCATATTATATTCCTTATGAGTAATGATTTTTAGAAATTGTTTTAAGAATCATGCAACGACTTTGCAGTCTATAGCCTATGATAACGTATCAAGAACCCAAAATCTTTGCACAACTGCAAAATAACCGTAAAATAGCGTTTGCGAGTCATAACACCAAACAGTATCAATGAGCTGCTCAAAGAAGGGTAGTCAGTAAGTTATCAGAGGCTAGGAAATTGAAGTTATAAAAGACACGGATAAAATTAAAAACTGTGCATCTCGTTGATGAGGCTAAGAAAAGGTCAATCTCATAGCGGTAACCATCGTGATAGCGGTGACAACAGTGTTTATGATAAATAACGCATACTTTTAATACAAAAACTATGTCGCTAATAACATTGTTTGCACTGACAGCACGCATAGTAAATCGTTAAAATGTAACAATCATGACCACCGGTGCGACTGCATTGGTTGTCGACATATTAGACTATCAAGACGCCAGTTAAAATAAGACGTTAGTTAAAACACAGGGTGGTGTTCTAAAAAGTATGCTGGCGATAGAAGTCAATAAGAAATCTATGCTAAGTTCTCTGATTCTATAGGGCTTTCAAGGCTTCAAAAATTGTTCAAGTTTTAATCAGCATACTTTTTGACACACCACCAAACACAGCTTTAAACAACCAAATGCAATCAATCTTCATATTAAGGACATTACGATGGCAAAGCGTAGTACTCTCTCTAAAGGTATCAATACCATTGGTTCTCTTACCCGCAACAGCCTAGAGCGCATAGGTGCGGTAATCGAAGAGACGAATGCCAAGACCAGCAAGCCACGACACTATAAAAAGGTGAATCTGGGCGATGAAGACTATCAGCAAGACTTGTTTCGAGAGCAAACACTAAAGGCGACCCAGCAACTGTTGGG
Organism: Psychrobacter sp.; assembly: GCF_030457785.1. GTDB lineage: Bacteria > Pseudomonadota > Gammaproteobacteria > Pseudomonadales > Moraxellaceae > Psychrobacter. Next base: position 3,976 of record NZ_JAKDUI010000098.1, read on the forward strand.
CTCACGTTTTGCCCGCTACAGCAAATATGCCAAAAAAGTCGTTCCGGATAGCTTTTTTCAGTCGACCGTGGATGGTGCATTCACGCAGGTGGCAAAACTTGCCTCCAACTGGAGCCAGATCGACCTGCCAAACGAACACCGTTTTGCTAATATCGAACGTTTAAGTGACGCAGAGCGCTACTCACTCGCGACTGATATAGCCAATCAAAATCGTGCATTAGCGACGATGGGTGGCTTGACGGGGCTTGCCGGCTTGCCAGGTATGTTGGCAGACGCATTATGGTTGTTACTGGTATCACTTCGTACCGTCTATCAGCTGGCTGCTGTATACAACAAACCGCTGACCGGTACTCAGGGTGTGAAGATGGCTTATGAGCTGTTAGCGAGTGCCGACTTACGTAAAATGAAAGAAAAGCAAGCGTTGCTAGCAGGCATTGGAATCGGTAAAGAGTTGCTTGATAATGCGCAGAGCAATGGCCTGCACAGTGAGCTGAGAAACCTTGGTATGAAAAACAAAAACGTCAATTACTACGCTGAGCAAGTTGATAGCATCGCAGGTCAGGTCGGTGTTGATTTAGATAAGGTCAATCTATCGTGGGTTCGCCGCTTTATGCCAGCCACAGCCGTTATCATTGGCATGCACTACAATAGCCAACTAATTGATGAAGTTATTGGTGTTGCCCAATCAACGTTCGCGCCAGAAGCCAAGCTTGCAAATCGCGCGATTACTGATGATAGTGGTAGTGAGCTTGAAGTGCGTAAAACATCAGATGATGAAAGCAAGACAGAAAGCTCAGAAGAGAAAACGTCAGAAGATACGGTACAAGACAGCATAGAACAAGATGACAACGAAGAAGATGATAATGAAGAAAATAAGCAACTCACTGATGCTGACATAGAAACGCAGAAAAAGCCGTAACATCCACAACCAAGCCAGAATACATTCAGGAAGGAATACATTATTTTTTGGCGAACTTAATTGTTGGAGTGAAGTAGTGAGCAGGTTTTACTTATCACGCAGCTATAAAAGGTGATATAATCCGAGTGCCCTTGAAAAACAAGATTATATCGCCATTTTCTTGTCAGAAAATGCTATTTATTTGACCCCAAATACCTTTTGCAAATGATGCTGCAGCTTGGTTTTGTGCTTTTGTCTGTATTCTATTAAATAGCAGTCAAAAACAAACGGGGTAGCAAATCAGCAAGCTCAATGCATATCTATCAAATGTTGTAAAGTAAAACCATGCATAAGTGGTTGAAATAGCAGTAACAACTCTTTATAATACACTGTCCTAAAAATGGGTGACCCCGAAATCTGTCATTAACGTCAGATGGATGGCGTATCTGCCCATTTTTTTGTTTTATACCAAACGGGAGAAGGATGCCTTATGGCAACAACTAACCAATTGATTCGTAAAGGTCGCAAGTCCATCAAGGAAAAGTCAAAAGTTCCTGCGTTGGAAGCGTGCCCACAGCGTCGCGGTGTATGTACTCGCGTATATACTACCACGCCAAAAAAACCTAACTCAGCCATGCGTAAAGTATGTCGTGTACGTTTGACTTCAGGCTATGAAGTATCAAGCTACATCGGCGGCGAAGGTCATAACCTACAAGAGCATAGTGTTGTTCTAATCCGTGGTGGTCGTGTTAAAGATCTACCAGGTGTACGTTATCACACAGTTCGCGGTGCACTAGATTGCGCAGGCGTAAAAGACCGTAAGCAAGGTCGCTCTAAATATGGTGCGAAGAAGCCTAAAGCTTAATATAGCTTAGCTTTTTGCATTACCCAATAACTGTGCATGGGCTCGGTGTCAACAGTAGAAAATTTTGATATAACACCCTTTATATCAGATATCTACGTTTCACATACCACCATGCAGTAAGGCTAACTGGCAGCTTATTACGTCGTTCTATAAATAAACGAGTATGAAGCTGTGAATGTTGGACTATCCTGAAGACAAGGAAATATATTATGCCAAGACGTCGCGTCGTTGCTGCCCGTGAGATCCTACCTGATCCTAAGTTCGGTAGCCAAACCGTTGCAAAATTCATCAACCATGTAATGAGTGATGGTAAAAAATCTACTGCTGAGCGTATCGTTTACGGTGCACTTGAGACAGTTAGTGAGAAACGTAAGGTCGAAGATCCAGTTTCTTTCTTCGAAGAAGTACTAGAAAATGTACGTCCGATGGTCGAAGTAAAAGCTCGCCGTGTCGGTGGTGCTACCTACCAAGTACCAATGGAAGTACGTCCCTCCCGTCGTACTGCCTTGGCTATGCGTTGGTTAGCAGAAGCTGCTGCTAAGCGTTCTGAAAAATCAATGTCTTTACGTTTAGCAGGCGAGTTGAATGACGCTGCTGACGGTAAAGGTAACGCCATGAAGAAGCGTGATGAAGTTCACCGCATGGCAGATGCAAACAAAGCATTCTCTCATTACCGCTTCTAAGCTGCTAATAATTAGTAGTTTTCAAGTAAAGATTTATGGGTTGATGGCTCATGCTCATCAATCCACTATTTTCTGCTCCACTGATTGCTGCCATCATTCAATCACTTGCTGAAAGGTTCGATCTTTTTTCAATTGAGATGGCAGGTATCTATCAAGATTTTTTTCTGAGAAACAACATTCTTAGAAGAAAGTTTGCTAAATAGAAAATACCCCAAATTTTATGCTGCAATATTCTTAGTATTTGCTCTTTTGTTGTCCGTATTAGGCCCAATAATCAGTAAGTAATATTACGAAGCTGACGGCTTTGTCATAGAGTATTAGGCAGAGAACAACACATTATTATATACACGAATTTCCTTAGGAAAACACTATGGCTCGTAAAACTCCCCTAAAGCGCTATCGCAATATCGGTATCTCAGCGCACATCGATGCTGGTAAGACGACCACTACTGAGCGTGTTTTATTCTATACCGGTGTTAGTCACAAAATTGGCGAAGTACATGATGGCGCAGCCACTATGGACTGGATGGAGCAAGAACAAGAACGTGGTATTACAATTACCTCAGCGGCAACAACTTGTTTTTGGTCAGGTATGGCAAAACAGTTCCCTGAACATCGCATCAACATTATTGATACTCCAGGTCACGTTGACTTCACGATTGAAGTTGAGCGTTCTATGCGTGTACTTGATGGTGCTTGCATGGTTTACTGTGCAGTAGGTGGTGTTCAGCCACAGTCTGAGACTGTATGGCGTCAGGCAAATAAATATAAAGTACCACGTCTTGCGTTTGTGAACAAAATGGACCGTGTTGGTGCTGATTTCTACCGTGTTATCGATCAGATCAAAACTCGCTTGGGTGGTAACCCTGTTCCGTTGATTATCCCAATTGGTAAAGAAGATGACTTCGAAGGCGTTGTCGATCTAGTAACCATGAAGGCTATCTACTGGTATGAAGCGTCTCAAGGTATGAATTACGAAGAGCGCGATATCCCAACTGAACTACAAGAAAAAGCGGAAGAGTATCGCGAGCACTTAGTAGAAACTGCTGCTGAGTCTACCGAAGAGCTGATGAATGAGTATCTAGAAAACGGTGAGTTGACTGTTGATCAGATCCACGCAGCACTTCGTCAGCTAACGATCGATAACGAAATCATTCCACTTCTTTGTGGTACTGCCTTTAAAAACAAAGGTGTACAAAAAATGCTAGATGCTGTTATTCAGTATCTACCTGCGCCAATCGATGTACCTGCGATTAAGGGTATCCTTGACGACAAAGAAGAAAGCGAAGGCAGTCGTGAAGCGTCTGATGAAGCACCATTCTCAGCACTTGCATTTAAAATCATGAACGACAAATTCGTTGGTAACTTAACCTTCGTACGTGTTTATTCAGGTGTTATCCAGCAGGGCAGCAGTGTTTATAACCCAGTTAAAATGAAGCGTGAGCGTGTTGGCCGTATCGTACAGATGATGGCTGACTCTCAACAAGAGCTTGAAGAGATTCGTACTGGTGATATCGCTGCCTTAGTTGGTATGAAAGATGTCGGTACTGGTGATACTTTATGTGACGAACACAACGTCATCACGCTTGAGCGTATGGAATTCCCAGATCCAGTTATCAGCCTAGCCGTTGAGCCTAAGACGAAAGCTGACCAAGAAAAAATGTCAATTGCTCTTGGCCGTTTGGCTAAAGAAGATCCATCGTTCCGTGTACACACTGACGAAGAATCTGGTCAGACTATCATCAGTGGTATGGGTGAGCTGCATCTTGAGATTCTTGTTGACCGTATGAAGCGTGAGTTCAATGTTGAAGCAAACATTGGTGCGCCACAGGTTGCTTATCGTGAAACGATTCGTGACACGATTGAACAAGAAGGCAAGTTCGTACGTCAGACTGGTGGTCGTGGTAAGTTCGGTCATGTTTGGCTACGTCTTGAGCCGCTTGATCCAGCGGGCGAAGTTGAGTACGAATTCGCTGAAGAAGTTGTTGGTGGTTCTGTACCTAAAGAATTCCACGGTGCTGTCGATAAAGGTATCCAAGAACGCATGAAAAACGGCGTACTTGCTGGTTACCCAGTTGTCGGCGTAAAAGCAACTTTGTATGACGGTTCTTACCATGATGTCGATTCTGATGAATTGTCGTTTAAAATGGCAGGTTCTATGGCTTTCAGAAAAGGCTTCCTAGCAGCAAATCCTGCGCTACTTGAGCCAGTCATGAAAGTTGAAGTTGAAACACCTGAAGAGTACATGGGTGATATCATGGGCGATCTTAACCGTCGTCGTGGTATGGTCCAAGGCATGGACGACTTGCCTGGCGGTACTAAAGAGATTCGTGCTGAAGTACCATTAGCGGAAATGTTTGGTTATGCCACACAAATGCGCTCAATGTCACAAGGTCGTGCAACGTACTCAATGCAGTTCCAAAAGTACGCTGAGATTCCAAAATCAGTTGCAGAATCTATCATCTCTAAGTTCAACTCTAAAGATGAAGACGAGTAAATAAGATTTATTAGCCTGACGATACGGAGGGTGTCTCTATATTGTCAGCAGAGAATCCGCCAATAACTTGTTAAAAGACTTGTTATTGGTTGTGATTTTCTTATAATATCTGCACATCAGTATGTGCAACCTTTTAACAATTATTTTAATGTGGTTAGTATAGTTCTAATTTTAGTATTTATATTCGTTAGACGCTAACCCCAAAAAAAGAGGAATTACCCATGGCAAAGGCCAAGTTTGAACGTAACAAGCCAC
>NZ_JAKDUI010000099.1 GCF_030457785.1 Psychrobacter sp.
ACAAACCATATAATAATTCAACAAGACTATTAATAAATAGCGCATTTCTCATGATGCTCTACAAAGCTAACATGTATTAGTAAGCACTATTGAATAACTGCCTTCCCTTAAATTCTCCTCACTTTCATTGAGATACCTTTATGATTACACAAAGTAGAAAACAGCATAAACCTAACCCTTTAAGTTGGAGCGTTAAGCGAACCATGCACCTTTCAGCCATTGCTTCGTTGGCAGTAAGCTCATCTATGATCCATGCTGAAGTATCACAGCAACAACCAATCAATGACAATGGCATTGAAATCAATCGTGGCGACAATAGGTCAGAACCAAGTACCACGCTACCAACTATCGTGGTCATGGCAGAAACGAACAAACAGGTCACGGAAAATACTGACAGCTATACAATCCCTGTCACCAGTAGCGCCACCGGTATGGGCTTGTCGGCCAAAGAAACCCCGCAAGCGGTCAGTGTGGTTACTAATCAGCAAATCAAAGATCAAAACTCAACCACCCTAATAGATGTGCTTAAACGCACGCCTGCTATCCAAGTAAGTAGCGTTGATGGCGCGCGTAATGGTCTTTCATCAAGAGGCTTTGCTATCAATAGCTTCCAAATTGACGGCTTAAATACCGATTTTGTCCAGCAAGCTGCCATGGGCGAATACTCTGCCAATACCGCGATGTTTGACCATGTTGAAACCGTACGCGGCGCGACTGGTTTGATGAGCGGCTCAGGCGACCCTTCTGCCAATGTTAACTTAATACGTAAACGGGCTGATAGTAGCGTTCCAAAAACAGAGCTATCCGCCAATGTTGATCGTTATGGGCAATATGGTCTCAGTGTTGATCGTAGTCAATCTTTAGTAGAAAGTGGCGCGGTACGAGGCCGAGTGGTGGCTAGCTATCAAGATGGTGATACCTTTATCGACCGTCAAGAATTGGGTCAAAGTCTGCTTTATGCCACAGTAGATGCGGACGTGGGCGACAGCACCACGGTCAGTGTGGGTGCTAGCCGTCAACACAATAAATCAAAATCAACCATGTGGGGCGGCTTGCCAAACTATCTAAGTGATGGGTCAAAAGCGGATTGGGATACCAGTAAAAATGGCAGCGCAGATTGGACAAACTGGGATTCTGATAATACCTATTACTTTGCAGATATTGACCATGATTTTAATGCCGATTGGAACTTGACCACCAATGCCAGCTATAACGAGAGTGACAGTAGTCCAAAGCTGCTTTATATGTATGCCAATGGCGACCAAGTCGTGAATCCTGATACCGGACTGATTTTTAACCTACACCCATTTCATGCCGATACCGAACGCAACCAGTTCAATGTTAAAAGCAAGTTAACCGGTAACTTTGATGCGTTGGGAAAAACGCATAAGCTCATCGTAGGCGGCTCCTATAGCAAAAGTGATCTTGATACTTTCACTTATAAGTCACCGCCTGATGGTATGTTGCCGCTCCCAGATTTTTCTGACTGGGATGGCAGTTATCCTGAACCAGAATGGGGAGCGCGCAATCGCAGCTCTGATGTCACAACCAAAGAAAAAGCCATTTTTGCAGCAACTCAGCTCAAATTATCGGATCCTTTAGCCGTGATTTTGGGAGCGCGTGTGTCTGATTTTGAACGCTCAGGTGTGCAGTATGGCCGTAACGTCAACACGGAAGCCAAACACATCTGGACACCATACGCAGGGATTACCTATGCGGTTAATGACAATCACAGTCTTTATACCAGCTACAGTGATATCTTCAAACCTCAAACTCAGCGTGATATAAACGGTAAATTCCTCGATCCTATCGAAGGTAAAAACTATGAAATCGGTCTAAAAAGTGAGTCAGATAATGGCACATTACAAAGCCAAGTGAGTATTTTCAGAATCGAGCAGGACAACCTTGCTCAACTCGATGGCGGTCAAATAATACCCGGCACCGATCTGGAAAAAGCCTACTACGGAGCAAAAGGTGCCACCAGTCAGGGCGTAGAAGTACAAGTGTCTGGTCAAATCAGCGACCAACTACAAGCGAGTGTTGGTTATACGCATTTTAATGCTGAAGACAACAAGGGCAAAACCATCAATACTGGCTTTGCTGATACCACGCTGAATCTGTTTGCCACTTATAATCTTGATCATATCATTCCTAATTTAACTATTGGCGGCGGCGTTGACTGGTCAAATGGATACTATGGTATTGTCAAAAACCCTGTGACGAAACAATCTGAAAAGTACGGTCAAGATGACGTGACGCTTGCCAATATCATGGCAAGATATAGCTTTAACGACAATCTTGAAGCGCAGGTTAATGTGAATAATTTGTTCAATCAAAAGTATCTTGCGGGCAGCACTTTTAGTGAATTGACTTACGGTGAGCCTTTGAATGTAGTCGGCAGATTAACCTATCGCTTTTAATCTTTCGCTTTTCACTTTTATGCCGATCATGACCTTTCACTTTCATACGCAGGCAGTCACATGAGTAAGCGCCGTAGCAGTCATGGTTTTTATCTACCTGAGTTTAAAGTCCTCAGTCGTATTTTTTTAGCGATTATTGGTAGCTATGGCATCGCGGTGCTTACGAGTTTGACGTTTTTGACCTTACCTATAGATGAGATTTCTGCCATCTATTGGGGTCAAATTGCTAGCGTTGTCGTATGTGCGCTCATCCTTGTCTTAGTATTTTCTTTGCGTCGTTTATGGCTGGCATGGACACTGATCGTCGGTATTGCAGGGATATTAGGGGTGATTGATTATGTCGCTATTTAGATTTTTCTTACCATCAGGCTGTTATTATGCCCTCAGACTCTACTAAGACCCAAACTGCCACAATGAGTAATATTCAGACAAAGGGTAAAACTAAAGTGAAGGGCTATCGAGTCATTTTATCTGACGTCCATACTTGGTTTGGCCTGTTATTAGGTTGGTTGCTGTTTACCATTTTTCTGATGGGCACGGTCAGTTATTTTAATAATGAGCTGACAGCATGGATGCAACCTGAAATTCCGGCACGCTCTCAGCAAACGCCATTCACGTCTTCAACATTTACGCACAACCAAAATGTGACAAATCTAGAAGATAAGTCAGATGGTTTTGCTATGGCAATCGCTCACTTACAGCAAACCCAAGCCCATGCCAAAAACTGGTTTATTGCTAAAGATATTAATGGCGATAATATTGCTCAACGTCTACATATTAATGTGACTACAGATGACAAAAGGCTAAAATATCAGTTTGATACGCAAACCCAAATGGCATATACACCAAGAGATACCGTAGGCGGTCACTTCTTTTATCGTATGCATTTTGATTTGCATTATATGAGTGTGATATGGGCCAGAATTATCGTCGGTATAGCTTCTATGATGATGTTGATTGCTATTATCACAGGCGTTATTGTCCACAAAAAGATATTTACGGATTTTTTTACCTTTCGTTGGGGTAAGGGGCAACGCTCGTGGCTTGATGCGCACAATGCTTTTTCTGTGCTGCCAATACCGTTCCATTTGATGATTACCTTTACCGGCATCATAACCTTAATAACCTTATATATGCCGTGGGCAGGCATGGTATCTGGGGTAGATAATGAGCAGTTTTTTAAGGAAATTTACTCTTATCGGGCAGCGGATGCAACCGAGTTACAGGCTGCCCCTATGGCTAGTATTGCTCCATTGCTTGCCACGACACAATCTGATTGGCAAAAACGCAACCCTAATTATACCGTGACCAGTGTCAGTATTAATCATCCCAATACTGACCAAAGTATGATTATTATCGACGGTAAAGCTGAGCATCAATTATCAACGTTAGGGGTATTTCGTATTTATGATGGGCAAACAGGGGAAGTACTCAAAGACAGTCGACCGCCGCCGCTCGCTGTCCAAACACGAGCGGTCATGATAGGTTTGCATGCAGGACGCTTTGCGGATAATTGGTTGCGTTGGTTGTACTTTTTATGTGGCGCAGCGGGCTGCGGTATGATTGCAACAGGCTTAGTGCTTTGGACGGTTAAACGTCGCCGCCAATTATTCACTATAGATAAGCCTGATTGGGGATTTTGGTTAGTAGAAAAGCTCAATATTGCGACGCTGGCGGGATTGCCTTTAGCGATGATAGGTTTTTTATGGCTCAATCGTCTATTGTCGTTAGAGTTATTAGGGCGAGGCAAGTGGGAGGTAGATGGGTTTTTTATCATCTGGGCGTTTGGTTTCTTGCTGACGTTATTACTCTCTAGTCGTCATGCATGGCGTCTATTATTATCATTAATTACTCTATTACTTTTATTCACACCGCTACTCAACAGCCTAACTACCGAGCGCGGATTGCTTCACAGTATCTTGAGCGTCGATGTGCTGTTTATCAGCTTTGACGTTATGTTTTTTATTCTAGCGCTGCTGTTTGCTTATATTACTTATGTGGTCAGTTTTAAGAAAGCATCTCACCAGCAAAAAATAAAGTCGCCTAGTCGTTCAAAGCTTCAGATGGAAAATGTATAGTATGTCTAACGCGCTGTTATCTGGATTGCTATTGGCATTTAATCTGCTAGGTATGATGGCATTAATGATGACCAGTAAAAGACATAGGAATAAGTTTCATCTCAAACGGCCACTCTTAGTCGCCGTAAGGTCAAACCTGCTATCTCATCATGATGAGCAGAAACGATATATCACTAAACAGCAAAGGTTACGATGGCTGGGATTGCTACTGCTATTGATAGGTTTCATTTTCCCTTTTTTTGCACCTCATACTGGTTATTTTATCGTTGTCTGGTTTGCTAGCTTAATCGTAGCAGCAGGAGTTGTATATTTAAGCATGGTTATTTATGAAAAACTGGCATAGCCAGTTTATATAAAAGCGCCAAATTCAAAATAAAATGCTGCTATAAAATTTCCCCGCTTGCAGTATGCTTTGATATTAAACATTTTAATAGTACGACTTATTAGCAATTATTCTAGCTGAGCAATTACTCTAACATAGCAATGGCGTCCGCACTGGCGCGTTGGCGTTCTTCTGCATTTAACTCTGTCAGCTTTCCTTCTTTCATCATCAACAAGCGGTCGGCATGCTCAAAATAACCGTCGTCATGACTGATAATAAACAGCGTTTTCCCCATGGCTCTTAATTCAGGAATCAGCGTTTGATAAAATACTCGGCGAAAAGCAGGGTCTTGGTCAGCAGCCCATTCATCGAGCAGCAGAAAGTCCTTTTGTTCGGTGACAGCGAGCAGCATGGCCAAGCGTTTGCGTTGTCCTTGTGACAGCTTGTCGGTAGACAATCGATGGTCAGTTACCGTCACTTTATCTTGCAAATTTAATTTATGTAGCCACTCAGTTACTAAGGACATATCAGGGTCATTGTCTTGACTGCCAATCAGTTGTTTAAAAAGATGTTGATCGCTAAAAATGGCAGAAAACAGCTGCCGATAATTGGTATTGTTATCCGAATCAATCGTTCGTTTGTCTACTTTTACAGCGCCTGTCGTAGGTATAAAGATGCCAGTAATTATTTTTGCAAGGGTTGACTTACCGCTGCCATTAGAGCCTATCAAAAACACCACTTCGCCACGCTTCAAGGTTAAATTGACTCCTTTTAAAATATCATCAGTAAGCGACTTATTTTCAGGTACACCTTCTTGTGTATGGTGGTTTATACCTTGATAGCGATAGCTCACATTGTTCAGTGAGATGGTCTGCCAGTCATTTGCTGCTATATTGGTTAAAAACGCTGGCTGATAATCAGCAAGCGCCAACGTCTGTATTTTATCTAACGCGACTTGCGCCGTTTGTAAAGTGGGATAAGCGCCAACGGCTTGTAGTAGGGGCGATTGCATAAATAAAATGGTCAAAGAAAAAGTGGTGGCAACGCTCATGGGAATATTCAGATAGTTTGAGACCGCAAAGACGACGCCAATCGCTGCAAACATCATAATGTTCGACCAATTCACTGCTGATAAGTGAAAGGTATCTGCTTTAATAACACGCTCTTTATAGGACTGGGCGTGACTCAAAAAATCATTGGTATACAGCTTTTGCGCGCGGTGCTGATTAAGTGCAAGCTCTTTTCGACCTTCGATAATAGATTGATAATCTTGATACAGAAGATCATTAATCTCCCTTAATTCTGTTAAGTGCTTATAAACGTGCTTCACCAAAATGGTGCTTATCCAAATCGTCATTACAATCCAAACCATGATGATCAGCAATAGTGGCAATGACAACCAACCCAAATATAAAGCGACTCCGCTAGATAAAATTACCCCTTGAACCAACTCTGGCATACGGACAAAGGCGACGGTAATCGATTGGATATCGGTAGACAAGCTGGCGAGTAGTTGGGCGTTTCCTAATTTGTCAATCTGCGGAATGTTGGTATCGATGATTTGTTTGACCAGCTTGGTTCTGAGCTCATACACAAATCTATGACCCAAGCGGGTTAGGGCATATTGTGATAAAAAAGTCGTGACCAATAGCAGAACCACTAACGCTGAAAAATAGCCTAAGCTCTGCCATGATAAGGTATTAAAAACAGGCTGACTGATAAAGGCGTGGTTAATATAAGCAATAATACCCACACTGACCGCCGCATTGACTAAATTCAATAAGATAACTTTGAGAAAAGGCAGACGATAATGCGACCAGATCATATGATATAGAGAAGCTGTAGCGCGAGAGGACATAAGGACTCAATAATAAAATGAATTTTGCGTATTTTTAGATAGCACAAAAGGGAGTAGGTGGTGCCTAATCCCTTTTATTTAACTCTGGTAATGATTCTATAACGACAATTTAATCAGTATAGTAGTCTCATTGGCGAAGCTTAGCGTTTAAATTTAAAAGTCAAACGTCGCTGAAACTTTTAAAGCCGTGGGTTCACCGGCATTTAAATAACCAGCATTTGTATAGCCACCGACTGATTGCCAATAATCTTCGCCCGTGACATTGGTTACCATGCCTTTTAAGGTAACATCTTGTCCGGCCAGCACGGTTTTATAGCGAGCTCCAAGATCTAACGTGGTATAACCGTCAACCTTTAAGGTATTGGCATTATCGGCATAGCGTGGGCCCGTATGAATGATTTCACCTGTTAAGGTTAATCCTTCGAGTGCCGCAACATCATATTCTAGATTGACATTGCTTTGTAAGGTAGGAAGACCAATGACTTTATTACCATCTAACGCAGCATCACCAGTGTCTTTTTGTTTGGCACTTAAATAACTGACCCCCGCATTTAGGCGCATATTTTCGCTAGGGCTACCAAATACGGTCAGTTCTACGCCTTGGTGACGGTTTTTACCAGCAGATATAAGGGTGTTTGAAGCATCGATATAGTCACGTGCGGCATCAGTGCGATATATTGCCAAACTACTGCCAATAAGCCCGTTGTCATACTTCACGCCAACTTCGGTTTGTTCGCTTACATAAGGGTCCAAAGCTTGACCAGCATTGGTAACAGGAGCATTGTTATTTGTCTGAGGGGCTGTTTTTCCTGGCGTTAAGCTTTCGATATAGTTACCGTAGAACGACCAATCCATGTTTGGTTGATAGGCAATACCGATACTTGGTGTCCACTCACTCTTATCGTAATGAGCAGTTTCTGCCTGCGTGTTGGCATCATAGCTGGTGGTTTTTATATTTTGATGACGTACACCCAACGTGGTTTTCAGTTTGTCATCGAACAGCGATATGGTGTCTGCTAGCGCAAAGCTTTGGAGTTGCTTTTCATTGGTTAATTTTGGATCGTCTAAATTGCCGCCAAACGTAGTTGTACTTGTAAAAGGGACTTCCGTGTAGTCGGTAGGGCGGTAAAAATTGGTCGCTAGCTGATTGCCAAAATCATATGCGAATGCGCCTTTTTCTTCTTGATCATAGAGGTTTGCGGCCAACACTAAGTTATGAGCCACTTCACCGGTTTGTAATTTACCACGTAGACCAAGCTCGGCACTTTGTACCAAATCTTCTCTAGAGTTATCAAAACGATAAATCGTGCCCGCACCATCAGCACTGTTTACGGTTAAGGTGGCTAGTGAGTTTTCTTCCTCGCCACTTCGTATGCCGTAAGCACCATAAGCGGTGAGATTGTCATTAAAATCATATTCACCTCGAATGGTACCAAAGATATCTTTTTCATCTGAGTACGTCCAAGGCTGCGCCCAATTTTTTGAGCCGTCTGGCGCTTTTGGTACGCTAGAAACACTGCCAAGATTGACACTAGGGCGAGTCTCTTTGAGTTTGTTATCTTGCCAGCCTAAATCTGCTGATAGACGATATTGCTCGCCTTTATAATCTAGCCCAAGCGCTGCCAATCCCAATGTTGAAGATTCATCATCGATGGCACTATCGCCATCTTGATAAGCGGCGTTAAAGCGCACGCCAAATGCATCCTCAGTGCCAAAACGGTCACTCACGTCGACGGCAATTTTACCTTGGTCACCTTGACCATAACCAAGCGTTAATTGGCGTAGTGGGTCATTACTAGCACGTTTTGGTAATAGGTTAATCGTACCACCAGCATTGCCGCCACTAGGCGCTGCACCATTTAGCATGGCAGAAGCGCCGCGTTGGACTTCAACACGCTCAAATAATTCGGTGGCGATATACTGTCGGGGCAAAATACCATATAGGCCATTAAACATCGTATCATCTGATGTGGTGATGAAACCGCGCATAAAGTAAGCTTCTTGAAAGTTACCAAAACCTCTGGCCACGCGGACAGTTGGGTCTTTTTTGAGCAGGTCGCCCACGCTTTGTGCTTGTTGGTTGGCAATGTATTCGTTGGTATACGATGTAGTAGAAAATGGCGTATCCATGATGTCTTGATTGCCTAAAATTCCTACGCGGCTTCCGGTCGCCACTTGGCCACCTTCGTAAGCATCTGGCAATCCATCCGCTGACGCATCCGCACTACTGGTCACTACAATCGTATCAAGTACCACACTTGGTACATCTGATTGACTGTCATTATTTATATCGGTTTGTGCCCACGCCGCTTGGCTTGCAGCAAGTAAAACGACTGAAGTAGAGAGGTGAAAGATAGACAGTGATTTTACTGAAAATGGGTGACGCGCTCTGTTAGTTGCTTTGAGGCAAAATAGAGCAGAATATAGGCGAGACAATTGCATGAATGTTACCAATATGTAAGTTAAATCACTATTATAATGATAAGCATTTT
>NZ_JAKDUI010000100.1 GCF_030457785.1 Psychrobacter sp.
GCATTCATCCCACTACCTTAGAGGTAGGGGATTTCTGCGGTAAAATGTTAAAATAGATTAAACCTAGAACCTCTAAGGATACTCCCTAAGAAGACCTAACGAAACTGACGCTTACCAAAAGCAATACTGGTCTGTTTGGCTTTTCTAAGTGCCAGTTTTCTATTACGGCCGAGCATCATCTTAAGCTGCCACATTTTTTCTTTATAGAGCGTTATCGCTGATTGGTGATGCATGGCATTAATCACGCGTTTGCTGGCCAACACTGCATCAGGGGATCGCTCCGAAAACTCAGCTGCAAGTGTCTGAGCTTGCTCAAGCGGCGACTCACTGCAATGACTGACAAGCCCCAACTCTTTAGCCTCACTCGCATCGATGATACGTGCCGTCATGGCGAGCTCTTTTAAGACGTCTTCTCTTACCACACCGAGCGCCGATTGCGTCAGGCCCATGTCAGGCACGAGCCCCCATTTAGCCTCCATAATAGACAGCTTGCAATCAGGGTGACTGATACGCACATCACAGGCGAGCGCCAGCTGTAACCCAGCACCGATGCAATAGCCTTCCAAGACTGCAATCACTGGCACGGGGACATCACGCCATACCAAACACACGCGTTGAAACGAGCTTTGCCAGGGCTTAAGCAACTCCCAAGCAGCAAACACTTGGTTTTTTGGATGATTCAAATCGCCTAAATCAATCCCTGCACAAAACGTCTCTTCTGCACCATTGAGGATAACCGCTCTAACGGTTTTATCTTTTTTCACACGCCCTGCTAAGGCGATTAACTCTTCTACTACCTTAAAACTCATGGCGTTTTTTTTGTGTGGGCGATTTAAGGTGACCGTCAATATATTGTCAGTACTGCTAACTATGAGGGTCTCATATTGTCGATTGGCAATCGCGTTCATAACAATCCTTATCAGTGAATAGTCCATATTGATGAAAAAAACATAACGCTAACGTTAGCAATTCTAGCAGGCTTATCTTTATCCTGCCCTAGCAATAACTGACTGCCACGGTACTATCGACAAGATATTCATCCAATGAAACCCATATAAGTGACGTAGACAACAAAAGCACGTTAAGATAGCACCCTATCATCAGGCATTTCACCGACCTTATATCATTTTCCAAGTCATATCGTTTTCACTCAAACGATGATAACTCAACTGTGGGTAAGCCGATAAATCTAGCGTTTGCAAATTATTCAAGGCAGTCATTAGCGCCTCATAATAAGGCTCGAGCATCGCAAACTGAGCAGGCGTCGTATGTTGGACATTCAGCAAGCACTTGTCTTCTAGGTCTTGGCTGGTCTGACGTAATTGCGGCACCCCCGTATAACGACTGCCGCCTAAAATACGATGTGCCGTTTGTGCCAGCATGCTACGGTCGCCTGCCTCCCATGCTTGGGTTAATGCTTGCTTTTCATCATTAATGGTGTCGATCATCATAATGATTAACTTTGCCGCCAAATCTGGTTTGTTGGCTGAGCGATTCAAAGCGTCTTGCCAATCTAAAATTTCTAAATGACTATTGCTTGCAAAATTGCTTTTTTGATTATGCTCTTCCGACTCTATATTCGCACCCTCCCCTTCATCACCAGGTCTTATAGGCGTTTTTGGCAGATTCAACAACGGCGATTGCCCTTGCTCTTGAAATTTTAGATTTTCGTAGCGTGGCTGGGTTTCTCGTGGCGTTTCTTTTCTGTGACCCTCACGTGGCTGGCTATCCCGTAGATAATCGTCGCGGATTTTTTTCAACGACAGCGGACGGGCTATCTTTGGCTGTTCGGCATCATCTAAGATATCTTCACGGCTACCCTTTTCTTCTTTTCTCGTTGGATAGGTTTTGCCCATGGCAGTGGTTGGCCACTCTGGCTGTTCTCCCGTATCTTGTAAATCTGAAGACGGTGTACCGATCTGTTGTGCGTCAGTATCCTGTACGTCAAAGCTATGTAAATTGGCTTCAGATAAAGCGGTTAGCTCTGATGCTGTCGTGGTACGGCCAAGCCATTTTTGCAGTACCTGCAGTAGCTGCGGCTGGCTGATAGGCTTTCCGACATAGTCATTGATGCCGCTAGCAATCAGCCTGTCTCGCTCATCGGCCAAACCATGAGCTGTCAGAGCAATGATGGGGATACCGCTTTCCTCTGTTTCGATATTGCGAATTTGCTTTGCTGCTTCATGTCCTGACATGCGCGGCATTTGAATATCCATAAATATCAGGTCGATATGCGAGTCGTCTTGACTGCTGCCTTTATCCTCACTGCTTGTATCGTCCGAATACGCCGTATTGCCAGATTGCTTTCTGATTTCGTCTCGTGCTTCTGCTTTCGAGCGTTGCGTCTTATTGGACAGGCTTTGAGTACGGTCTTTGGCTGTTTTTATGTTTTTGGTTTGTTGCTTGCTGATAATTTCTATCGCATCAAAACCACTACTCGCTGTTATTACATGAATGCCGAGCTCGCTCAATAAGGCATCGAGCACAAGTAAGTTAGGCAAATGATCATCCACTGCCAGTACGGTTACCCCTTTCCAACGTGGCTCTTGCATGCTCTTTGGCAAGCTGCGGTTTTGAGTATCAAGCATGGCGTATAGCTGTCTTTTATCTAACGGCTCATACAAGATATTGGCGTGATAGCGATTGAGCAAGGCTTGATCAGCGGCAACTTGGTAACCAAATACCGCAAGCTTGCCTTGATAATGCAAACGAATTTGTTTTAATAATGCCATCATATCGTCTTGCGTGTCATCATCAACGATAACCCAGTCCCAATCATTGCCGTGCTCTTTCAACGACTCAAGCACACCCGGTAATGAGTTTGCTTGGGTCAAGCGAATAGGCAGATGCTGTAAGCTGGCTTTGAGCACCTGTATGGAGGCGGAATGATTGATCCATACCAATACATTAAACTCATCCGTATCACTAGCAAGTGGTGCCAACACAGGTAGGTCAATCGTCTGACCATTGGCAACCTCCAACACATCAACGTGTGCAGGCATGCGAAACCAAAACGTCGCGCCTTGATTGGCGATATTTTCTTGGGCGTTGTCGTAAAAACCAATATCACCGCCCATCAACCGAACCAATTGTTTGGATATCACGAGACCCAAGCCCGTACCGCCATACTGACGAGTGATCGACGGATCCCCTTGGCTAAAGCTCTGAAACAACATTTTTTGATCAGCGATAGAGATGCCCTTGCCACTGTCTTGAACGCTAACCATCAAGTAATTATCACGATGATCGTCTAAGCTGACACGAACCACCACATCACCAGCATCGGTGAATTTGATTGCATTTCCGACGATATTGGTCAGCACCTGCTTGAGACGCAGAGCATCACCATTAATGCGCATCGGCACATCGTTATAAAACAACACCGCCATGCGCAGCCCTTTCTCAGCAGCCACTGGCGAGAGCATGTCGACCACATCATAAATCGTGTCGTAAAGATCAAAATCATGGCGATCAAGCACCAGCTTGCCGGCTTCTATCTTGGAGAAGTCCAAAACATCGTTCACTAAAGCCAATAAATGTGACGATGATTTACGAATGGTTTGCACATAAAGGTCTTGCTCAGGATTCAACTCACCGTGACGTGCCAGCAGATTGATAAACCCATCAATGCTATTTAACGGTGTACGCAGCTCGTGACTGATATTTGCCAAAAATGCTGATTTGGATTGACTGGTTGAAATTGCTGCATCACGCGCATTGCGAATAGAGATGTTTTGCATCTCCATCTCATCAAATGCCAAACGCAAATCATCTTCCGTTTGTTCTGCATGATCCTTCAGCTCCTGAAAGCTCATGTGCAATCGGCGCAATGTCCTGACCAAATCTTGTTGCAATAAATTCAGCTCGCCATCCGACTCAACGGGGATGGGATAATACAAATTATTCACATGAGTCCGCTGCAGTTGCAAACGCAGCTCATAGATTGGTGCGATCCAACGCTTTGAATAAATATTTAAGCTGAGCAATAAAATCAATATAGTGAACAAACCCGTGATCACAAGTGCCATCGCGATACGATAACGAGCGATATAAAGCGGTTCGTCGTCCATATCGACCAGCAACCACAGCTTTTGTCCTTCAAACTCACCCAGTTCACTACCATAAGCAGTACCAATAGCCGTTGCTTGTTGTAATATAAACTGCTCTGATACATCTATCGATGGCCATGCCTCATTCAGACCGTAGCCCACCGTTGCCAGTACTTGGTTATCTTGGTTTATAATAGCAATACGCTGTACATGCTGCTCGGACTGCATGCGACCGAGCTTGTCTTGGATAGCCTCAAGCTGTGAGACCACAACCTGAGGTGTATCCCCTACATAAATGTCACTAGTGTCTTGAGCACGGTCTTGCTCTAGCAGTTCAGGCATCAGTTCGGCAATCACCGGCGTATAACGAATCAGCACAGCCTCTGCCATGACTTCTTGCTCTGAATTACTGGCGCGCATGGTTTCATAAAAAACCAAAATACCACCAACGGCAGCCAATATACATATCGGTAAAAACACCAATACAACTAGCTGACCATAAGCGCTACTGGTATCAAATCGTTTTTTGTATGCCATGCAACCCACTCTTTATTGGTTTGTGCTATATATCATTCATGATGGTAAGTCAGTTTTATCACCAACCAACATCCATTCAGTAGCTATTTTAACAGTATTTATGGACATAAGTACTAAGCTCAGTTTCCATTGACTGCTTTCATTCTCTTGCAGTCGTCTACGACCCTCTGTTGCGCTGTGACGGTTCCCGTATCTTTTAGACACCACTCATTTACCAAAATCTCTCGATGCTCTCAGCGTAGCCAAAAACAAAATGATATAATGGCGCAACTTTTTACTTGCTACTATTTTTTATGGCTACCAGGTGTAACCAAATATCTACTGGCTATTGGCTTACATCTTGAAGTAGCCAAATCAACGCCCGCATTTCAAACCAAATGATATTAAAAAAACAGTTAGTTGAAAACTTATACTAAAAACAAGGCTACTTTATGTCCACTACGACCACGTCAAATACCAGTTTTATCTCTCAAGTAACTGCCCTTGCTGATTGCGTCGGGCAGACACCATTGGTCAAATTACAGCGCCTGCCTGAGCAAGAGAAAATCACCAACGGAGCGATATTACTGGCTAAGCTTGAAGGCAATAATCCAGCAGGCTCTGTAAAAGATCGTCCTGCGCTTAATATGATTTACCAAGCAGAACTGCGCGGCGATATCAAATCTGGCGATACCTTAATTGAGGCCACCAGTGGCAATACTGGCATTGCTTTGGCCATGGTCGCAGCGATGCGCGGTTATCCCATAATACTTTTGATGCCTACCAACTCAACTCAAGAACGCAAAGACGCAATGGCAGCCTACGGTGCCACATTGATAGAAGTCGACGAAGGCATGGAAGCGGCACGCGACCTAGCGTTGCAGATGCAAGCGGACGGCAAAGGTGTCGTATTAGATCAGTTTAACAACCCTGACAATAGCGAAGCGCATTATCTAACCACAGGACCCGAACTGTGGGCACAAACGGACAAAAAAATCACGCATTTTGTCAGCTCCATGGGCACCACCGGCACCATCACAGGCGTGTCTCGATATCTAAAAGAGCAAAACCCAGACATCAAGATCATCGGTCTACAGCCTGCTGAAGAGGCATCCATTGCCGGTATCCGCCGTTGGCCTGCGGCGTATATGCCGGGTATTTTTGATGCAGATTTAGTCGACGAAATGATGGACATCGACCAACTTACCGCTGAAGTCTATATGCGCAAAATGGCCAAAACTGAAGGTATTTTCGCTGGCGTTTCTTCTGGCGCAGCCGCATGGGCAGCCACTCAAATAGCCAAAGAAAATCCAAACGCAGTGATTGCTTTTATCGTCTGCGACCGTGGTGACCGTTATCTATCAACGGGGTTATATAGTGTTGATGACAATACCGATGCTGATGCCGATAGACAACAATAATAATGTAGGCGTTAATGAACCCTAGCACACAGCCGATGTGGCGCTGCACAACTCAGTCGATTCCAAGACGCTTACTCAGACGAAAAGAATGATAAGGCAGTTGAATGTCCATTCACTCCAGATCTTTTGAGTACAGTGAACCTTGTCTTTTTTGACTATCATTTTGTATTCGCACGAGTTATAAACGTATCAATAGTCAGGATTATTTATGTCCCAAGTCTTACCATCCGACCCTATACTGGTATTCGATATCGAAACCATCGCCGATACTGATGCGGCTCGCCGTATCTATCCGCAGCTGGCTGATCTCAATGATGCGGACGCATTAAGCGCTTTGACGGCGATACGCACACAAGAATCAGGGCACGACTTTATGCGCTTGCCATTACAGCGTATTGTCTGCATCTCAGCCTTGTATATCAAAGCTGGCAAGTTTTCTTTGTTTTCTCTGACTGCAGACAAATTTAACGAAAAGGACATCCTTGCCAAGTTTTTTCGAGCATTTAGCGAGCTTGAGACACTGCCACAGCTTATCAGCTGGAACGGTTCAGGCTTTGATATTCCAGTCCTTATATACCGCGCTATGCAATACGACTTGTCAGCACCTTGGCTGTTTGAAGAAGGTCAACGTATCAAAAATCTGCGTTTTGACAATTATGTCAATCGCTTCCATACCCGTCATCTTGATTTGATGGATAGATTCAGTCAGTACGGCGCCAGTCGCCGTGAAGCGATGAATGTGGTTGCCAGTCTCTACGATCTACCCGGCAAGACGGATGTCGATGGCAGTATGGTTGGTGACCTCGTTGCTAATGATGATTGGCAGACACTATCGATATATTGTGAGTCTGATGTCATGAACACTTGGCTGATATATCTGCGCTGGCTTCGTCTCACTGGTCAATTATCTTCACAAGGTTTTGATGATTGGCAACAGCAAAGCCATGACTACTTAGCACAACTTACCCAAGCAGACGGACGTGCACGTCACCATGAATTTATCGCTGACTGGTCTTCTGCGCCAAAAACATAAATAACCGTACCATTCACAAAAACTCGAGTAGCAAGGAAAAATAGTTCAAGTACTGTGTATAGCGCACGTACTATACCCAGCACAAGCACTACACATTGTAGGCTAAGCGATTTTGACACAGCTAGTCGTGTTTTTGAGTTTGGTATAACTTCATCACCACTCAAGATGCAAATAATAAATCGCATAACCAGCACTACCAAAACAGTTATATCAAGACGTTTTTATCAAGACAGTGCTGATCATGATTATTTTTAGAATTTTATCACTTATTATTAAGGCAGGTTTATGAAACCCACCGACTCAAAAAGTACCGATACGCAAACCATCACCACACCGCCCAATAAGAAAAGATCGAAACCATCGTCAAAGATACGTCGCCGTCTAAAAGACGCAGAGCCATCGCCTTTTACTATTGATGGACTATCACACGATGGTCGTGGCGTGGCAGTATATGGCAATGGGTTCGATGAAAAAGACGGACATGTCGCAGACAAACATGGTAAAAAGGTTTTTGTTAGTTTCGCTTTGCCAGGTGAAAGCGCCCTGGTCAAATTGACCAACAGCCGCGCAAGTTTTGAGGCAGGTGATGCAGTTAGCATTACTGCCAACCCAAACCCTGAGCGCACTGAGCCACCCTGCCCGCATTTTGGTGTCTGTGGTGGTTGCAACCTACAACACTGGCAGCCAGATGGTCAAATTAACTTTAAGCAATCAGTTCTTGCTGAGATGTTAGTGCACCAAGCCGACGTCGCGCCTGATACTTGGCTTGCACCTGTGGTTGGTGATCGCCTTGGATATCGTACCAAAGCACGACTCGGTGTGCGCTATGTCACCAAAAAAGAAACGGCGCTAGTAGGTTTTCGTGAGCGTTCAAGCAACTTCCTCGCAGAGTTAAATGAGTGTCATATTTTAGACCCACGGATTGGCTTTGAGATTGAGAATCTAAAAGCCCTCATCAGCACTTTAGAGAGTCGTGACAAAATTGCCCAGTTGGAATTGGCCATGGGTGAGGAAATACCTGAGTTACCAGATGGCGATCAACCCGTCGCGCTCATCGTACGTAACTTAGCACCCTTATCAGACGCGGATGTCGACAAGCTAAAGGTGTTTTTTGCCGAGCGTCATTGGCAGTTGTATCTGCAGTCTAAAGGGGCTGATAGCATCCAACGTATTGCGTTGACAAACGATGATGACATGAGCCAGCAGTTTGGTCGATTATATTATCAACTACCAGAATTTGATCTGACGTATGAATTTATCCCTACTGACTTTACTCAAGTAAACTTGTCAGTAAATCGACAAATGACCAAGCTCGCTTGCGATTTATTAGACTTAAAGGCTGGCGAACGGGTACTGGATTTATTTAGCGGACTCGGCAACTTTAGCTTACCACTCGCCCGCCTCGTTGGCGACACCGGCTCAGTGGTCGGCGTAGAAGGTAGCGATGCAATGACTGCACGTGCAGCCGATAACGCCCGTCGCAATGGCATCAATAATACGGCATTTTATAGCCAAGACTTAACGCATGATTGCTCAGATCAACCTTGGGCCAATCAAGGCTTTGATGCGCTACTGATTGACCCACCACGCTCTGGTGCATGGGAAATTATGCAATATTTGCCTAAATTCAATGCTGACCGTATCGTATATGTTTCTTGCAACCCAGCGACGCTTGCTCGTGATACCAAAGCATTATTAGAACAAGGCTATCGTCTGACTCATGCTGGAGTGATGGATATGTTTTGTCATACTGGTCATGTCGAGTCTATCGCTCGTTTTGAAAAAGTCGCTATCTAGTCTGATAAACCGCCTCTATTTACTCGTTTGTACTCAGTCAAAGCTATGAGTAAGCGGTATTAATAAGTAGAGGCTATTCACCGTTTTTATCACCAGTCATTACACAGCCTAGCTTGATTTGTCACTTCAACGTGAGATAATACCAAACGGTATTCATATATTTGCTTTATCAGCGCTGAACGAGAAAAAACAATCTCAGCTTTCCACGCATTTTACTGCTGCTAAATAAGCATTTTTGGTAGTTCTATTGATTTATAGCGTCCCATCTACAATTATAAATAGGACTTACGCAAAACCAGAGATATATTGCCAACCTAAAGCATAGCGTAGTACC
>NZ_JAKDUI010000101.1 GCF_030457785.1 Psychrobacter sp.
TAGCATAGATTTCTTATTGACTTCTATCGCCAGCATACTTTTTAGAACACCACCCCATCTTTCTTATTACTAATTTTGCTTCATCTTCCGTTATACCATCAAAACTTTTTTCTAGTTTATTCCTCATATCACTAATATTTTCGAGACTTGGTTTTAAAAGTCCTAACTCATAATCATCAAACATTTTTCTTATAGTTAAATTGAGAGCTCCTTCAAACTTCCTTATACGTTCTTTCTCATGATAAACATCACTAATAGCAGTCTGCCAAATCATTTCTACTTCTTTAGTAGCTGTCAAAGCATCGCGCCTTAATTCGTAGAGATATTTGTCTTGCGAATGTTCAAGAGCTTTTTTAGCGTTTTTAACGGCTTCTCTTGCATTGATATATACAAGTAGAGTGATACAAACACTCGCTACTGAAATAACTACGGAGATGATTGGGATTACGTTCATATAACCAACTTTTAAATGAGTTATTAAATAAACAAGTAATTCTGGGCTAGGCTTTTAGCCCAGCATGATATAAATTGAAAACCAACTTCAAATCATCCAACCTCAACACTCGTTACGTTCTGAAAGCCTCTTGGCAGCTGCCCACCACGATTACCACGACTGCCTGTATAGTTGGCTAAATCCATCGGCTTGAGGGTTACGTGACGCTTGCCTGCGGTAATGACGAGGCTGTCTTGTATGCTTAGTGGTGTGACTGCGAGTACTTCTTCATCACCCTTTAGATTAATGAGTTTGTTGCCTTTGCCGCGTGCCTGCTCTGGCAAGTCATCTAATGCAAATATTAGTAAGTAGCCAGCATTGGTCACCACGGCTACATGGTCAGGCGTGGTCTTTTTGGATTCTTCATTTTCAGCAGTGGTGTCACTATTAGCGTACGCATGGGCGTTGATACCAGCGACAGTGAGTAGGCTGCTGTCGGTAGGTAAGTTGATGACTTTTTTTCCTGCTTTTTGATTGCTGTCGAGATTGCTAAGTGTATTGATAAAACCATATCCTGCCGAGCTGGCGAGGATGATGCGCTGATCGTCGGCACCTGTTAATAGCTGCTCAAAGTTGGCACCTGCAGGCGGTTTTAGCACACTCGTTAGCGGATCACCCTGACCACGAGCTGAGGCAAGACTGTGCGCATCGATACTATAACTGCGCCCTGTACTATCTAGTACGTAAATTTTCTCATTGGATTTACCTTGGACGTGGGCTTGATAGCTATCCCCCGAGCGATAGCTCATGCCTTTGGCATCGACATCATGACCCTTGGCAGCACGAATCCAGCCCGCTTTTGATAGGATGGCGGTGATAGGCTCACTCGGCACGAGGTCGGATTCTTTCAGCGCCTGTGCTTCCTCGCGTTCTGCCAGAGGTGACATACGTTCGTTACCGTGTTCTTTCATATCAGCAGTCAGCTCGTCAATCATTAGATTGGTCAGGCTATCTGGATTGTCCAAGTATTCTTGGATAATAGCACGCTCGGCGGCGAGCTCATCTTGCTCACGACGCAGCTCTATCTCTTCTAACTTAGCCAATTGGCGTAGTCGAATATCCAAGATGGCATTGGCTTGAATTTCGGTTAAATCATAGCCTTGCATTAGCGATAATTTAGGGTCGTCTTCTTCACGAATGATACGTATGACTTCGTCAATATTTAGATAAGCAATCAATAACCCTGCGAGGACATGCAAGCGTTTGTCGATTTTATCGAGACGGTATTGCAAGCGGCGCGTGATGACTGAGCGGCGACAGATTAGCCACTCGTCTAAAATTTCTTTTAAATTTTTGACCTGTGGTTTGCCATTTAGCCCAATCATATTCATATTGATACGATAGTTGCTTTCTAGGTCAGTGCTAGCAAACAGATGACTCATGACGCGTTCGACATCGACGCGCGTTGAGCGTAGCTCAAGTACGATACGGCAGGCGTTTTCGTGGTCTGACTCGTCATGAATATCAGTAACCCAAGGGAGCTTTTTGTCAGTCATGAGCTTGGCGATTTGCTCTTGGACTTTATTGCCTGACACTTGAAATGGCAGGGCATCGATAATGACGAGATTTTTTTCTTTACTGTCGATGTGGAAAGTCGCGCGCATTTTATAGCTACCGCGACCGCTTTCATACATCGCTTGTAGGTCTTTTTTGCTGGTGATTATTTCAGCTGGGGTCGGTAGGTCAGGTGCTGGTATGGATTGCGTCAATTGCTTTACTGAAAGGTCGGGGTTTTTTAACAGACGGATAGCGGCTCGTACTACTTCATTGAGGTTGTGTGGTGGTATGTCTGTTGCCATACCAACGGCGATGCCAGTGGTGCCGTTTAACAAGATATTAGGCAGGCGTGCGGGCAGGGTGACTGGCTCTTGCATGGTGCCATCGAAGTTATCTTGCCAGTCGACGGTGCCTTGTCCAAGCTCTGTGAGCAAGGTGTTGGCATAAGCGGACATTTTGGCTTCGGTATAACGCATGGCAGCGAACGATTTGGGATCGTCTGGGCTACCCCAGTTGCCTTGACCTGTGATGAGCGGGTAGCGGTAGCTAAATGGCTGTGCCATGAGCACCATGGCTTCATAACAAGCACTATCACCGTGCGGATGATATTTACCGAGTACGTCACCGACGGTACGGGCAGATTTTTTGGCTTTGGCAGTGGCTTTTAAGCCCAACTCGCTCATGGCATAGACGATACGCCGTTGTACAGGCTTTAAGCCATCCGCGATGTTTGGTAGCGCCCGATCCATGATGACGTACATGGCGTAGTTGAGATAGGCCTGTTCGGTGAATTCGGCGACTGAGCGAGTGTCCATCGGTTCATTTGGAATGATTTGGGCAGTCGTATGATCAATAACATCGGACATAAAATAGGTTTCGCTTATCATTTTTAATAGGTATGGATAATGGGTGCAAGTGTGCAAATAGTATAATGCTATCGTAAAGGATATTGATAGAATTAAAAAGACATAAGTCAGAATAGACGACATGGTATGACGTGCATTTCTAGACGAGCGGTAAGCTTCATGACGAGAGGGTCGGCAAGGTGAGCAGCAAGACAAGCGAGTGGTGAATAGTGTTTTGAGCGATGGCTTTTATAGAGTAAGACAAGTATAGTAAATTTAATGCTTATGATTTTGTCGTTGTGTTGAATAGCTATAGAGAAACACTTTTTTGGTTGGCAGGAGCGTGTTGAACATTTGACCATGGCACTGACAGAGACTGTTTTTTAAACGACTCAAAAATAAAAATAGTAAGCTTAGTTGTTCTAAGCGTCATTGATCAGTAAAACGAAACTTATCTTGGCTGTAGTATGAACGGTAGATGTATAATGAGTGCATTGGTAATGCGCCAATAATAACGCTATTTTCGTATATAACGTACTGATAAATATATGTATTTGTGTCGTCAAGGGCATTTGCGAACTCAGGCATCAATCTTTTATATTGAGTAGTCTGTATAAAGTGTGTATGTTGACAAACAAAGGGTTGTTTAGCGCTATATCTTTTGTTTGTCATCGTGTACTCACATTATTGTATTGACACCATGAGGAAGACAAGGCAACGAAAATGGTGTGACGAACATGAATGGACGATAGCGTACTATTAATAGGAGAGAAAAGATTATGGAAAATCAAGGAAATTTAACCCGTCGTGAAGATAAAGCTTGGCTAAAAACATACGAGGAGCTTGGGCTTGAGTATGATATTGAATTGCCAGCTGACGATACCTCACTTATCGATATTCTCGAAAAGAGCTTTACGGAAAATGGTAGCGATAAGACCGCCTATATCTGCATGGGTGCGTCATTAAACTTTCAAGAGGTGGATTTATACAGCCGTCAGATGGCGGCGTACTTGCAGTCATTGGGGCTGGTGAAAGGCGATAAAGTTGCGGTGATGATGCCCAACGTTTTGCAATTGCCTGTGTCTGTCATTGGGGTGCTACGTGCAGGCCTCACGCTCGTCAACGTCAATCCTTTGTATACCACTAGAGAGCTTGAGCACCAATTGACCGATTCAGAAGCAAAAGTACTGATCATGGTCGAAAACTTTGCCAAAACTTATCAAGACATCGGTCGTGATGTGGTCGACAAAGTTGTCATTACAGGTATGGGCGATTTGATGGGCACGCTCAAAGGCTTCATGGTCAACACCGTTGTCCGCCATGTCAAAAAAATGGTGCCAGACTATAGTATTTCTAATAGCATCAGCTTCAAAAGTGCGCTGAAGCAAGTGCCGGTCAGCCAATACAAACGTCCGACAGATATCAGACTAGACGATATCGCCGTACTACAATATACGGGTGGTACGACAGGCGTGGCGAAAGGAGCCATGCTGACGCACAAAAACTTAGTCGCAAACTTAATCCAGTGTAATACCTTTTTGGGAACGGCTTTCGACGACTTTGATAAGCGAGGTGAGCAGCCAGTCATCATGACCGCCTTGCCGCTCTATCATATTTTCTCATTTACTGTCTGCGGCATGTTTGGTCTCTATCGTGGTTGTATAGTACTGTTGGTGCCAAATCCACGCGACCTTGATAGTCTCTTAAAAGCCTATAAGAATAATCCACCAGCGTTTTTCCCTGCGGTGAATACCTTATTCAACGCACTGGCAAACAATGAAGAATTCAAAGCCATGGATCATAGTAAGCTAACCCAGTCTATGGGTGGTGGCATGGCGGTACTGAGCCCAACAGCAGAAAAATGGCGTCAGGTGACGGGTAATATTATCATTCAAGGGTATGGCTTGTCTGAGACAGCACCAGTCGCAACTGCTAATCCGAGCAACAGCAAAACCTTTTCTGGTACGATTGGTGTGCCGATGCCTGCAACCGATGTTGCCATCTTAGATGATGCGGGTAATGAAGTGGAAATTGGTGAGCGCGGTGAGATTAGTGTCCGTGGTCCACAAGTTATGAAAGGCTACTGGAACCGCGAGGAAGCGACGGCTGAAGTCATGACAGCAGATGGTTTTTTCCGCACCGGTGATATCGGCATCATGGCAGACAATGGTTATGTGACTATCGTTGATCGTAAAAAAGACATGATATTGGTATCGGGATTCAACGTATATCCTAATGAAGTTGAAGAAGTCATGGCCGGTCATCCTAAGATTTTGGAATGTGGTGTGATTGGTATCGATGATGAGAAAAGCGGGGAGACTCCTAAAATCTATGTCGTGCGTAACGATCCTAGCTTGACGGAAGAAGAAGTCTTGGCTTATGGTAAAGAGCATCTGACGGGTTACAAACGCCCTCGTCGTGTTGAGTTCATCGATGAGCTACCAAAGTCTAACGTAGGAAAGATTTTACGAAAAGATTTGCGAGTGCTAGAAGAAAAAAATCACGGTTAAATACAAAACTGAGTGCATGGTTAAAACTGGCAAGTGCTGTTAAGCCAAGTGATAAACCGTGTCAAACCAGATGATGTCGTAACCATGAATGATAAGGCTGTATATATGCTGCCTTATCATTTTTTTTGTTTTTTACTTTGTGGCTCTGTGCAAACAGCGTTGCTATGGATAGAGAATTTCCCGTAAAACTGCTATAGTGCTCATCGACATATTTTAGTATCTGTCTATCAAAAAGGCAGTGGCTTTGCAGCAAATGTATGGCAAAACCATCATATTGAAAGTTGCTTATCATATAGAGTGACTGAGCTTAGATGCTATGTTTGGATACTATTTAGCATTGGCTTAGGAATTGATTTTGGCGTTGTCTTCGACGTATAAAACTTATAAATGAAAAATCAGCACTGCTGTCACGATTTGTACCTTAGCTTTTTTTGTCACTAAACAATGCACAATCACTTATGTATCATGGTGTTTTATTAGAGCTTGCCTTCAGTTTTATCACTACTATAAACGAGGGCATGCCCTAGATTATTTTATGTTTTTAACAGCAATATTTAGGGAAAACTATGACCGATAATATCAATAAAGAGACGATAGAAGAACCATCTGAAGCAGGCAATACCTCTGAAGACGTCTATAAAGATAACGCATTTCCTGAAATGCCGAGTATCCCTAGTGATAGACCGTGGTTGGGTGCTTATGAGCGCTATGGCATCGACGCAACAATCGATATGCCGGCAGATAATAGCTCTTTACTCGATGTGTTTGAGCGCAACTTTAGTCGCTATGGTCAAAAACCTGCCTATATCTGCATGGGGTCATCGATTACCTTTAAACAATTAGACTTGTATAGCCGACAGATTGCCAGCTATTTGCAATCCTTAGGACTGGTAAAAGGCGATAAAGTTGGGGTGATGATGCCCAATATTTTACAGTACCCAATCGTGGCGTTGGGTATCATTCGCGCGGGTATGGTGTTGGTCAATATCAACCCTTTATATACCAGCCGAGAGCTCTCACATCAGTTGCATGATAGCGGCACTAAAGCCTTATTTATCGTTGAAAACTTTGCAAAAACGTATCAAGAAGCAGAAGACAAAGGGCAGGTCAAACACGTCGTGCTGTGCAAAGTCGGTGATATGTTAGGCACGATCAAGGGTACTGTGGTCAACCTAGTTGCTCGCCATATTAAAAAAATGATTCCAGCTTATAGTTTGCCAGATAGTGTGAGTTTTAAGCAGGCTTTAAACGCTGTTTCCGCCAGTAAATATGAGCGTCCTGACTTAGATTTAAGCGATGTGGCGATGTTGCAATATACTGGTGGTACTACTGGTGTTGCTAAGGGTGCTATGCTGTCTCACGGTAACTTAGTTGCTAACATGCTGCAGATCAGTGCATTGATGCATAGTGCCTTTGAGGATGATGCAGACGCAAACGACGTTATCTTGACCGCGTTGCCGCTATATCATGTTTTCTCATTCATGGTTTGTGGCATGTACGGCATGTATCAGGGTTATGCAGGGTTACTCGTTCCGAACCCGCGAGATCTCGATGGTCTGATAAAAGAAATGGGCAAATATAAGCCAGCATTTATCCCTGCGGTAAATACGTTATTCAATGGTCTGGTGCAAAAAGATAGCTTTGCTGATTTAGACTTTTCTAACTTAAAAGCCTCTATTGGCGGCGGCATGTCCGTACTGCCAAGTGTGGCAAAAAAGTGGCATAAAATTACCGGTCTGCCCATCGTTGAAGGGTATGGTTTATCCGAGACCTCTCCAGTGGCTGCTTTTAATCCAATGACCATTCCTGAGTTCACAGGTAAGATTGGTATTCCCGCTTCTAGCACAGATGTGGTCTTAATTGACGATGACGAAAATGAAGTTGCGCTGGGCGATCGCGGTGAAATTTGTTTGAAGGGTCCGCAGGTAATGATTGGTTATCAGAATCGTCCTAAAGAAACCGCGGATACTTTTACGTCCAGTGGTTACTTGAAAACGGGTGATATCGGTATCATGGATGAAAAAGGCTTTATCAAAATTGTCGACCGCAAAAAAGACATGATTTTGGTTTCTGGTTTTAATGTCTATCCAAATGAGATAGAAGAGGCCATGAGTGAGCACCCAGCAGTGTTGGAATGTGGTGCTATCGGTGTCACAAATGATCAGCGTGGCGAAGAGCCAAAACTATTTGTGGTCAAAAAAGGCGAGGTCACAGAGCAAGAGTTGCTTGATTTTGGCAAAAAGCAACTGACTGGTTATAAGCGTCCACGTCATATACAGTTCGTTGATGAACTACCAAAATCAAACGTGGGTAAAATCTTGCGCAAAGAATTGCGTAAGATAGAAGGGTTAGAATAGATTTATCGTCAACCTGTTCAGTGGCGTGATTGCTTGAGCGAAACTTGATATTGCGCTATAACGACATATGTCGCTACAACGGCATAACGGTATGCCGCCGATCAGCCACATTAAGATCACCCCTTATTTTATAACATTGCTTTTAAATCATCGTACTAGGAAATTTTATGCGTATTGACAATCGTGAGCTTGACCAACTTCGTTCGATTAGCTTTGAACGTAATTATACTAAGCATGCTGAAGGCTCAGTATTGGTCAGCTTTGGTGAAACCAAAGTGCTGTGTACCGCCAGTGTTGAATCAAGTGTACCGCGTTGGCTCAAAGGTAAAGGAAAAGGCTGGATAACGGCTGAGTATGGCATGCTGCCACGCGCAACCAACACCCGTAATCAGCGTGAGGCTGCTCGCGGTAAACAGTCCGGTCGTACCCAAGAAATTCAGCGCCTCATCGGTCGCAGCCTGCGCGCTATGGTTGATTTGAGCAAGCTGGGTGAAAATACCATTTATCTCGACTGTGACGTATTGCAAGCTGATGGTGGTACGCGTACAGCCAGTATTACCGGCGCTGCGATAGCACTTATCGATGCATTAGAGAGCATCCAAAGGACCAAAAAGCTAAAAGCGGATCCACTGATCGGGCTGGTCGCTGCTGTTTCTGTCGGAATGAAAGATGGCCAAGCCTATCTAGATTTGAACTACGAAGAAGACTCTAGCTGCGATACTGACTTAAACGTAGTAATGACGCAAAAAGGTGAGTTTATTGAGCTACAGGGAACGGCAGAAGAGAGGCCATTTACCCGTGCTCAAGCAGATGACATGCTAGCGCTGGCTGAAAAAGGTATCGCTGAGTTGGTAGAAATGCAGCAAACCGCTCTAGGCTGGTAATCTGCTGGTAATGCCGTAAACAGGCTCACGATTTTTAATTTTATCGCTGCTGATTACTGATGCTGTGTCGTGACAGACAGTTGTATCCAGTCAGCAGTTGACCGGCAATAGGTAACGACACATGCTGAAATTGACCGACGACGGTGCCAAAATTCATTTACAGGGTCAGTCACCGACGGCTGATAATGGTATGTTTTGGTTTGGCGCTGCTCTGTTGGTAGGGGCAGTCGCTGTTGCCGTGGCAATGAGTCTGTTGTCTGAGCGTTTGGCAATTGGTGCGCTAGCGCTACTTATCATCGGTAGTTTTATCTTTAACGTCCAAAGACAAAAACAAAAAAAAGCCATGAACGGCATGATTAATGGCGGTGTCTTGTGGGTGCGTGCCGGCGAGTTTGTCCATGATGGGCAAGGAAAACGTCAGCATGTCCAACTGGTTGATGATGACGATATTACGCTTGTCGACGAGCAATTACAGATTATTGGTCTTGATGGAACACCTAAGTATTATATTAGT
>NZ_JAKDUI010000102.1 GCF_030457785.1 Psychrobacter sp.
TTACATAGTTAACATAAAATTACATCATAATATAATACTAAAACGCTGTGGCGTTGTGGTTCAGCTCATCAAATTAAGTAGGATTGAGGTTTGCTTAAGCAGTGTATTAATAGCACTTGCCAGTCATTTTTATACCATCAGTATGATTCCTTTTAATAATCCGTCTATCCAGTAAACTGCTGCTGCTTGAGATGACTCAAAGAGAGTATTGGCTTTTGTGTTTTATAGCACTTACAATCAAACCACTATTAAAGTTCAGACGATCAATGAGCATTCTTGAAGGTTTTCTGTAGCAGCCATCATCTCTTCTAGAACGTACCCTAATATGCTCTGATAGTTATCTTCAAACTATTTTTAACCTAAATTGTGACGGCAGATAGCACTATGGCAACACTTTCAAGTGCCGAAAAAAAATTTCTAACATCGCTTGTGAAGTCGGTAAAACGCCAACTCAACGCAGCTTGGGCGCTTGCCATTGTCAACACATTACTATTTGTCTGCCAGGCATGGCTACTTGCCAACCTTTTTAGCACTTGGCTTTACAACCATTTTAATGAGCTGCCACTGTCTACTAACGTCTCTGTTTATTGGCTTATCGGTCTCGCCGGTTGTTTTATGGTACGACCACTACTCAATAGTGGACGAGAACTCATCAGTAGTCGCGCCAGCCTCAGAGTACGCAGTGAGCTTCGTGAGTCACTATTATCAACCATGGCAACCTTAGGAGCAAACCTACGGTATTTTGGTAGCGATGGTAGTTTATCTAGCCAAATTATTGATCAAACAGATGCGTTGGATGGCTTTATCAGCAGCTTTAGCGTACAGCGCAAGGTGGCTGCTAGCACCCCTTTCATTCTACTGATTGCTGTAGCATGGCAAAGTCTCTTGGCCGCAGCGCTACTGTTATTGACCGCCCCTTTAGTACCTATCTTTATGATATTGATTGGGCACTTAACCGCCCGTAAAAGCGCAGATCAATTCACTGCTCTGGCTCAGCTTAGTGGTCGTTTTTTAGACTGGGTTCGGGGTATGCCGACATTAAAACGCTTACAAGCCACCGACAGTGCTAATCATGATTTAGCCATAAGTAGCGAAGATTATCGCCGCCGTACGATGGATGTTTTAAAAGTTGCTTTTTTAAATGGGGCTGTCTTAGAGCTATTGGCCGCACTCAGTATTGCACTGGTGGCTGTTTATCTTGGCTTTGGATTAATAGGTATTTTGCCATGGGATAAAGGGCATGTACCAGTACCATACTTTGGCGCCTTATTTATTTTGCTATTGGCTCCAGAGTTCTATTTACCCTTGCGCCAATTGGGCGCTGACTACCACGCCAAAGCTCAAGCCGAAGGTGCAGTACAAAGCTTATTGCCGATTATCACGGCCGCCAAGCAGCCCATACGAGCAGATGCAGCCGAGATGAGCGATAACAATCCTCTGCCTAATGCTAATAATATCGCTGCAACGTCATTAGACGTCTCTCAAGCATTTGGTATAGAAGCATGCGACCTCAGTATTCGCAGTCCAATCACTCCCTCCTCAGACTTGACCAAAACAGACAAAACAGGCACTTCTTTCAGCTATCGAACGCGCCTACAACCAATCAGTTTTACTCTACGCGCGGGTGAACGAATGGCTGTCGTTGGTGATAGTGGCAGCGGAAAATCAAGTCTATTGCAAGCATTAATGGGCTTTGTGCAGTATGAAGGCGACCTTACTTTAATCAGTGCTGATGGTATCGAGCAAATCACTTACCAAGATATCGACATAGAGTTATTGCGACAAAATATCGGCTATTTAGCGCAGCAAGTAGCACTCATGCCCCTCACGATTGCAGAAAACTTGCGACTTGCCAATCCTAGAGCAACAGATCAAGAGCTGATTGATGCGCTAGAGAGGGTGGCATTGTGGGATCTGATTAAACGCCTACCTGATGGGGTTGATACTCAGCTTGGCGAGCGTGGGCAAGGATTGTCAGGCGGTCAACAGCAGCGGCTAGGTATTGCACAGCTGTTACTTCGTGATGACAGTCTTTGGCTGCTCGATGAACCTACCGAGCATTTAGACCCGGATACCGCCCAACATCTACACA
This sequence comes from Psychrobacter sp., assembly GCF_030457785.1. GTDB lineage: Bacteria > Pseudomonadota > Gammaproteobacteria > Pseudomonadales > Moraxellaceae > Psychrobacter. The sequence goes on from NZ_JAKDUI010000102.1 coordinate 2,093, forward strand.
CCTTACTCGAGACAGTCAGTCGTGATAAAACAGTCCTGTGGATCACACATGCGCACGAGCAGCTCGATTGGTTAGATGGTGTGATAAGACTGTCTCTGCCGTTAGTTGCTGACAACCAAACGCCTTCTTTAAACGCGCCAACCAATCCGTTAGGAGGTGCATCATGAACAAACACACATCACCCAACGGACTTGATCATCAGTCTATCGATAACCATGCACCCGTCTTTCGCTTACGAGATATGTTCAAGCCCTCATTTGATTTATGGATTATCTCATGGCTGCTAGGTCTGATATTTGCTATCTCTATCATTTCACTACTAATGATATCAGGCTGGTTTATTACTGGTGCTGCTCTGGCAGGTATGCTGGCCGTGGGATCGCATGCGTTTAACTATATGGTGCCAGCCGGTATCATACGCATGCTCGCAATGGCACGTACGGCAAGCCGTTATGGCGAACTGATGGTTTCTCATCATGCTGTGTTTGATTTGTTAAAAACCCTGAGGTTAAAGTTCTTTAATCGCTTAGCCGTCAAACCTTTATCTGAACAGCGCTCTGCATTACATGCTTCTCAATACATGCATCGGCTGGTCAGTGATATCGACAAACTGGATGAGTTCATATTACGGGTTGTGTCTCCTTGGTTGATCAGCACGATAACGATGATACTACTGGCGATGTTTATCGGTTTCGTACTGCCTATTAGCACCACGTTAAAGCTGATGATTTTTACTCTGTTAGCCTTAGCTTTATTACTGCCATTGCTAGGTACTTTCTTGGGAATCGACCAAGCACAACGATTGGCTGACGTATCTGAAGCACGCCGACATAAGCTCCTTGCTCCATTGGCCATCATTACCCAATTACTACTTTGGCAACAATGGCGTGCGCAAACCAGAGACTATATAAACCAAGACAATGACTTACAGCAATTGGAGTGGCAAGCACAGAAGCAACGCTCAGTCTATATTTTGGGTATTCAGTGGTTGTTTTATTCGAGCATTCTGCTGGTATTATTTGCTGTAGCCACTTTGGAACAAGGCACTTCTATCAATGTGCCGCTCATACTAGCCGTCACACTTGGATTGCTCGGTATTCAAGAGATCGTGGTACCTTTGGGACAGCACTATCTATCACTTGGAAGTAGTATTGCTGCCAAAAATCGCTTAAATGCTTTGCTGAATCAGCCATTCAATAATGACGGCCGGGCGATACACGCTAAAGATGCTATTACAATAGAAGCATCCAACCTTTTATTACCCTTACCCACTGGAGTACTTACCGCAAATCTCAAAAGCATCTGTGCAAAAATACCCAAAGCATTGGTTGGCGCTCAAAACGTCAATTGCACTATTGAGTCAGGCACGCCACTGATTATTCGCGGACCTTCAGGGTGCGGCAAATCTACACTGCTGCAAATGCTCGCAGGTGAATTACCTGCATTGTCTGGTGAGGTGACTTTGAACGGTCAAGCTTGGAGTGATTACGACTGGCGCGATCAGCTAGGGTATTTGGGTCAGCAGCTTGATATCTTTGATCAAAGCTTGGCAGCCAATTTACGTTTGGGGAAAAGAGACGCCAGTGATGCAGAGTTAATGGCAGCTTTGGATAAAGTCTGCCTGACACAATGGTTACAAGCGCAGCCTCAAGGGCTTGCCACACCGCTCGGTGAATATGGCTCAGCTATTTCTGGTGGTCAAGCGAGGCGTATTGCGCTGGCAAGACTGCTACTAAAACCGCGGCGCATATTATTGCTTGACGAGCCGTTTGCTGGTCTGGATGCCAAAACTCGTGCGCAAGTGTGGCAGAGTGTGCGCTCACACCAGAAAAACGATTTATTAATTATCGTCAGCCATCATCAGTGGGACATGGGGCACTGTAAGTCATTAATACTAGAGGAAAGCGTATTTACCAATGACCTTGCCTTCACGTGAAGGTAAAGATATTGATAATAAAAAAACCACTTAGACCTTATCTAAGTGGTTTTTTTATTTCAAGAAGCCGCTGCTTTAAACCGCTAAATCATCTTTTTCACCTAGCTCATATAAAGCTCCTGCACGACCAACGATGAGTGGATCGACATTACCCACCTGCTTTTTATCTTTATTTTCGTACGGCAGTTTATTGAGTACATAACGCATGGCATTTAGACGAGCACGTTTTTTACAGTCTGACTTAATCACAATCCACGGCGATTCAGCAGTATCTGTATTATAAAACATCGCTTCTTTAGCAAGTGTATAATCATCCCACTTGTCGAGAGAGGCTTTATCAATCGGTGACAATTTCCATTGTTTTAAGGGATGCGCTTCACGTTGAGCAAATCGACGTCGCTGTTCATCACGACTGACTGAAAACCAAAACTTGATCAAATGAACGCCTGAATCAATCAAATATTTTTCAAAGTCAGGCACTTGCTTCATAAAAGACTCATACTCTTTATCGGTACAGAACTCCATGACTCGCTCAACACCAGCTCGGTTATACCAAGAGCGGTCAAACAAAACCATCTCACCTTGAGTGGGTAAATGCTGAATATAGCGCTGAAAGTACCACTGTCCGAGCTCTTGTTCGGTTGGTTTTTCAAGTGCAATCACCTTAGCACCGCGCGGATTAAGATGTTCCATAAAACGCTTAATCGTACCACCTTTGCCTGCAGCATCACGACCTTCAAAGACGATAACTACTTTTTGCCCCGTGTCTCGCACCCAATGCTGTAGCTTCAATAGCTCAACCTGCAAACGATATTTTTGCTTCTCATAGTTTTTACGTGATAATCGGTTTTTATACGGATAGCCACCTTCACGCCAGTTATTAGACAGCTCATCATCTTTGATGCTACCTGTTTTTGCATGATTGGCCAGTGCATGCTTGGCAAATATATCCTTAAGTTTTATTAAATCATCAGGAGAAACGTCATGAATTAGGGCTTGTAAATGCTCAGAAATACTATCGATATTACCATCAGCCAAATCTTTCAGTAATACCTGATCAATGACTTCTTTAGTCTTTACGCGAGAGCCATCTCCTTTCTTCTTGGTTTCGTACTTCTCGATATTTTTTTATCCGTAATATAAGCATCATTTACTTTTTCAACCTTACTTGGCTTTTTTGTCATAACTTACCCCACTCACAAAATTAAAATACTTTAAAAAAACGACTCTTTCATATTTATTTTATTACATATAAATAATAACTACAGAGTTATTCATTATTTCTTACAAAAAAACCACGTTACTGTTAAGGGTATTGTCAGAGAGGTTTAAAACGAGTACAAAACAAGCCGACATGAGGTGCCTTGGATATGAAATAACTGTGGAGCGGCTCATCTTGTTTTTTGAACTTAGCATCGCCCTAGTTGAAGCATCACGGCATATTGAAGTATAACGATATAAAAAAGCCACCTAAATTTAGGTGGCTATCTTTTCGCATATTTTTATCAACATTTTTAAAGTGAGGACACGCCCTAGTACACATTACAACGTCAAAAGCAAATAACTCTATCAGTCACTAAAACGACGCTCATGATAATTATTTTGCAAACGATCTATTTAAGCTTTTTTTACCACCGATGACTTCAGCTTCATCGGGCCATGGTTATCTAGCTTACAATCAATATCATGGCCATCTGTCGCGTCTGGTAATAGGCGAATACTTTTCGCTTTGGTACCGACTTTAATCACGATTGAAGAACCTTTGACCTTCAAGTCTTTAATCACCGTCACAGCATCGCCGTCTTGTAGCTCGTTACCAACTGCATCACGAATGACGGCTGCCTGCTCTTCAGCTTGCGCGGCATCAGTCTCAGCTGCTGTCCATTCATGCGCACACATGGGGCAAATCAATAACGCACCATCTTCATAGGTATATTCAGCATCACATTTCGGACAATTAGGTAAGCTCATCATTCCCTCCGCAGACATCATCAATTAGGTTTATTATCGAGCTCTCATTGTATCTCAACTCGTACTTTTTAACCAATTTATACAGTTGAAAAACAATCGCCACGCCCAATTTATACCTTGATATCTACTTCAATCATGTCGTTTCTTATGATGGTGCTTTTTGTGGTACTCTGCTTAGCATCATTTAGATTTTCACGCACTACATTTTGATCAAAGTACTAGGGCATGTCTTTAATGAGTGACCCTGCATTAAAAGGATAATAACAATGACTCAAGTTTCAGATGGATCGACTCTGCCGCAATTTTCTCAATTGACTATTGAAGGTGAGGATGCCGAAAAATTCTTACAAGGTCAATTAACCTGTGACGTTACCAAGCTTGGGCTCAGCTACCAAGCAGCCGCAATTGGCAATTTAAAAGGTCGCATTGAGTTCGGTATTTGGATAAAAAAACAAGCAGAAAAACAGTTTGAGATAGCGATTAGTACAGACTGTGCGGATGCCTTACAAGCACATTTAAAGAAGTTCGGCGCATTTTCAAAGTTTGAGACCAGCGCACCGACCTCGATTTATCCTTGCTTACTCGATGATGATCCGACCTTCAGTCACAAAGACGATCATAATACACCAGAGGAAGCCGAAGCTTGGATGCGGTGCAGCATCGCAACGGGCAATTATTGGATCATAGCGGCGACTCAGAGCGAGTTTCAACCGCAAGAATTGCGTCTGCATCAACGTGGTGGCATGGACTACGACAAAGGCTGCTATCTCGGTCAAGAAGTTATCGCTCGTATTTACTTCAAATCTGCACCCAAAGCATTTTTGCACTATGTACAGGGGTCAAACTCACAAGACGGTGACGCTGTGCCTGCAGCCGGTGATAAACTGGGCAAAATACAAGTGGTCAACTCAATGGCAACCGCCGACGGCTTTATCGCTTTGGTCGTCGCGCGCCCAGAGCACCTAGCCGATAGCGACCTCACCGCTTTAGCATTGCCAACAGCACTGCAGGCTGATGTCGCCCGTCAAAAGTAATCTGCTCAGCAACAAGCTGATAGCATCATTCACCGAAAAACTGATAGCCATTCATAGCAACCATCATGGATGAATAATAATCTTGATGGTTGCTATAAATCATAATAGAGCGTCCTATGACACATATCGCGGTACTCGGAGCAGGCGTGGTGGGTGTAACCACCGCATGGTATCTTCGCCAAGCAGGCTATGATGTGACCGTAATCGAGCGTGAACCAGCAGCAGGAATGCAGACTTCCTTTGCCAATGGTGGGCAGATATCTGTCTCGCATGCCACGCCTTGGGCGAACCCCGCTACGCCAATGAAAGCACTGAAATGGCTATTTAAAGAGGATGCGCCGCTGCTTTATCGCTTGCGTGCTGACAAGGCACAAATCAAGTGGGCAATGCAGTTTTTGCAAGAGTGCCGAGCAAGTAACGCCGATGCCAATCTGGTTCAGATGGTGCGTCTGGGCTTGTATTCACGCGATGCTTTACAGCAGCTACGTGCCGATATCGGCATTGATTATGAACAGCAAACACGCGGCATCATGCATTTTTATACCAACCAAGCAGAGTTTGATGCAGCCGTTGCACCCACGGAGCGTATGCAGAAGCTTGGCTGTGAGCGCCACATTATCGACATCAATAACGCTGTCAACCTAGAGCCAGCACTCTACCCCATTTCTCATAAACTCACTGGTGCGACCTACACCAGCCGTGATGAATCAGGCAACGCCCATCTGTTTACTCAGCGTTTGGCTGCACGCTGCGCTGAGGCTGGCGTGCAGTTCATGTATGGCACTGAGATCCTAGCTATTAATATGGATACTCAAGCCTCTCGACCACATGTACATAGTATTACCATTCGACCTAATGGTGAAAATGCGCAGACTTTCAGCGCCGATAGCCATGTGCTAGCGCTTGGTAGTTATAGCGTGTCATTGATGAAGCCGCTTGATATTCATCTGCCTATTTTCCCTGCAAAAGGCTATTCAGCCACCTATCAAGTCAATCCTCGTGCACCGCATTTGGCACCCTTTGTGAGTCTCATCGACGATGAGTTTAAGCTGGTTGCATCGCGGCTTGGTGACAAATTGCGTGTCGCTGGAACGGCAGAATTTAATGGTTATAATTTGGATTTGAACAACACACGCTGCGAAGCCATCACTCGCCGTGTGCAGCAACTTTTCCCCAAAGGTATTATTGCCAACTCTGTTCAGTATTGGACAGGGCTACGACCGATGACTCCGTCAAATGTGCCGTTAATTGGGCGGGCACACATGGGTCAAGTTCGGCATGGTAGTTCTAATGTGGATGCTAGCTTTGACAACCTATGGCTCAATACTGGTCACGGTACGCTTGGTTGGACACACTCTTGCGGCTCAGCAAAAGCGCTCAGCGTATTGATACAAGGTGAGACGCCTGCAGTCGATTTCGACTTTGTCGGTAGCCACACTCGATAGATAATACTATCCAACTCTCACAATCTCACCTATCGGTTTAATAAGCTTAAGCGTATATCCCATCACATATGCTTCATCTAGGCAACGTAGCGAAAAATAGCGAGAAATGAGAGCCGTTATCGCCGTGCCAACAAACTAGTGCGTCTAATATCTAGAGACTAAACGCACCAGCTATTATCGTCCGTCAAAGGTTCAGGCTATTTACTTTATATTTGATATCCATCACATCAATGACTTTAAAGATTATCCAATAACTGTTTTTTGGCTTACCTACTTGCCTACTTTCTTTACTTAACTTGTTGTAAATTCACCTTTTCATTACATAGACCCGTGGCTGATTACACAGTTATGCAGGCGGCTATCATATGGCAACACTCTAAACATCGCGTATACAGACAGCGCCAGTCTGAGCATCTATATTGGACGGTACAGGTTGGTTACCCCCTAGCCAGCTCAAGCGGGTAAAAATCAGATAAAGGTAGGCGGAAAAACCACCCTGATAATAGATTCAATCATAGAAGGAATATAATAATGGGTGGTGTTCTAAAAAGTATGCTGGCATCAGACGTAGCCATAATTGACATAAA
>NZ_JAKDUI010000103.1 GCF_030457785.1 Psychrobacter sp.
ATATTAACATTAATCACTCTATTTGGCCTTTGCAGACTACAATAATTGGGTATAATCAGAATCATCAACAACAAAGCTACCCCTCCAAGCAAGGACCAAAATATGACTTCTCTATCAGCTGGTGCACGCTTTCGCAGTGCGATGAAACAAAAAAACGCTAACAACCTGCCCCTTCAAATCGTCGGCACTATCAACGCTTATACAGCGATGATGGCGACCCAAGTGGGTCATGAGGCGATATATCTTTCTGGTGGCGGTGTGGCCAATGCGTCGTTTGGTTTGCCAGATCTTGGTATGACCAGTCTTGATAATGTGCTCGAAGATGCACGTCGCATTACAGATGCGGTCGATACACCATTATTGGTTGACATCGATACAGGTTGGGGCGGTGCATTTAACATCAGTCAAACTGTCAAAAAGATGGAAAAAGCAGGTGTGGCTGCGGTACATATCGAAGATCAAATCGCACAAAAACGTTGTGGTCACCGCCCTAATAAAGAAATCGTCAGTATCTCTGAAATGGTGGATCGTTTGAAAGCCGCATTGGATGCCAAAAAAGACAGCGATTTTGTGGTCATGGCACGTACCGATGCACTCTCAGTAGAAGGACTAGACGCCGCTGTTGAACGTGCCGTTGCCTTTCAGGAAGCTGGCGCCGACATGATATTTGCTGAAGCGTTAACCGACATTGAGATGTATCGCCAGTTTACAGACGTATTAGATATTCCAGTACTTGCCAACATGACTGAGTTTGGTCAAACAGATCTTTATACCACTGAGCAGTTAAATGGCGTCGGTGTCGACATGGTGTTATACCCATTGTCAGCATTTCGTTCGATGAACAAAGCCGCATTGAATGTCTATCAACATCTAATCGACGATGGCACTCAAGAAAAAGTCGTCGATACCATGCAAACGCGTATGGAGCTATATGACTTCTTAAACTATCATCAGTTTGAACAGACTTTAGACAAGCTGTTTGCTGACAACAAATAACGCAGATTTTTTAACCGTTTCTCTCAGTGACTAATAATGTTGTTCACTGAGATGTTATTCACTGATTAAACCTCATTACACAAGCCACCAAAAAAAGGAATTCAACCATGGCAGCACAAAAACAACTTTCAGGCGCAGGTCTTCGTGGTCAAGTCGCTGGTACGACATCATTATCTACTGTTGGCAAATCAGGTTCAGGTCTCACCTATCGCGGTTATGACGTATCAGAATTGGCCGATAAATGTATTTTTGAAGAAGTGGCTTACTTGCTACTTTATGGCAACCTACCAACACAAAGTGAGCTTAATGACTACCAAGCTCGACTCAAAAAACTACGTGGGCTGCCACAGGCACTAAAAGATGTGCTTGAGCGTATCCCTGCATCAGCGCATCCCATGGACGTATTACGTACGGGTTGCTCTATGATTGGCAACCTAGAAACCGAGACAGATTTTGATCAGCAAAACGATAAAACAGATCGTATGCTTGCCACATTTCCATCGATCATCAATTACTGGTATCGCTTCTCACACGATGATGTCCGTATCGAGACAGAGACGGACGATGAGACGATTGGCGGCCACTTCCTACACTTATTGAAAGGTGAAAAACCAAACGAGCTGCATGAAAGAGTGATGAATGTATCACTTATCCTATATGCAGAGCATGAATTCAATGCATCAACCTTCACTGCTCGTGTCTGCGCCTCTACCCTATCTGATATTCACTCTTGTATCACCGGTGCCATCGGCTCATTGCGCGGTCATCTACACGGTGGCGCAAACGAGGCGGCTATGGATATGATTGAAGGCTTCACCTCACCAGATCATGCCGAGAAAGAAATGATGGCGATGCTGGCACGTAAAGACAAAATCATGGGCTTTGGTCATGCTATCTATAGCGAATCCGATCCACGTAATGTCGTTATCAAAGACTGGGCTGAAAAGCTAGGTAAAGATGTTGGTGATGAAGTGCTATATCCTGTATCAGTACGCTGTGAAGAAGTCATGTGGCGTGAGAAAAAGTTATTTTGTAATGCAGACTTTTTCCATGCGTCTGCCTATCACTTTATGGGCATCCCAACGAAGCTATTCACCCCTATCTTTGTTTGCTCGCGTCTAACAGGCTGGGCATCACACGTATTTGAGCAACGCGCCAACAACCGTATTATTCGCCCAAGTGCTGAATATACTGGCGAAGAGTTGCGCCCAGTTCCAGAGATGAGTGCCCGTTAATGGTGTAAGATAATGTATTATTTTTCAGGTCTATAGGGTGTGTTAAGTGCGCCCTACGCCTGACTTAAACCGGAGTCTGATGATGGGTAATTTATTCTTAGTCACTTGTATAATATCTATAGGGACTTGCGCAAATATAAGTAATGCTGATGGTTTCAATCTTGATAAACAAACTGCCAATATCCCAAAGCAAACTGCCAGCGTCCCATCAAGTTGTGATAGTGCTAAAGATTCAACAGCAATAAATCCTGGTTTTTATATTGTAGATAATGTGGAAGGAGATGTTATTGAGAAAGTATTAGCGAACGCCTATAGGGAGTTTTTACCTATTGACGCTATTACAGGTACTCAGTTATCTCACGACAGATACGATGAATATGCTTTGTATATTGATATAGATGGCGAGAGTTCACGTAAGCTTCAAGCCATGACTCGAAAACATATTGGCAAACAGATGATTACCGTAGCTAATGACGAAGTCATCCATTCTGCAAACATACAGGCTCCTCTTAGTAGCTCGTTTCGTATAACAGGTTTAAAGACGCTTAAAGAGGCTGAAACTTTCCGCTCTAAAATAGATTGCGCAATACGTTAATACTTATATCTTGATATTTTTCAAATTTTCTTAGCAAAATCTATTAACACCAAGACATTTCACCAAATAAACCTCTAACTCATTTATATTCAACTCATTTATAAAGGACAGCCCGCCATGCCAACGAGTACTGACAGCAAGCAACCTTTAACGCAAGTTAATCCGCAAACGATGAACAGTAAGTATAAGAAACCATTGCCAGATACTGATTTGCATTATTTCGATGTAGAGCAAGCGATCGATGAAATCGAGCCAGGTGCTTATGCCAAGCTTCCTTTTAGCTCAAAAGTGTTGTGTGAAAACTTAGTGCGCCGATGCCCGCCAGAGGATTTGACCGAAGCGCTCTCGCAGCATATCTATCGTAAACAACAGGTCGACTTTCCTTGGTACCCTGCCCGTGTGGTTTGCCACGATATTTTAGGACAAACAGCATTTGTAGATTTGGCTGGACTACGTGACGCAATCGCTGCAAAAGGCGGTGATCCTGCAAAAGTGAATCCGATCGTACCGACGCAACTTATCGTCGATCACTCTTTAGCAGTAGAACACGCGGGTTTTGAAGAAGACGCGTTTGAGAAAAACCGTGCCATCGAAGAGCGCCGTAACGAAGATCGCTTTCACTTCATCAACTGGTGTCAGTATGCTTTTGATAACGTCAACGTCGTTCCGCCTGGCAATGGCATCATGCACCAAATCAACTTAGAAAAAATGTCACCAGTCGTACAAGTCGTTGCCGACCAAGACAGTGATGCGGTCGCTTTCCCTGATACTTTAGTTGGTACAGACAGCCATACGCCGATGGTCGATGCATTGGGTGTTATCTCTATCGGTGTCGGTGGACTAGAAGCTGAAAGCGTCATGTTGGGCAACCCCTCTTATATGCGCCTGCCGAATATCGTTGGTGTTGAGCTGACTGGCAAGTTACAAGAAGGCATTACGGGTACAGATCTAGTACTGGCTATGACTGAGTTTTTGCGTGATGAAGGCGTCGTATCGGCATACATAGAGTTCTACGGTGAGGGCGCTCGCAACCTGACTGTGGGTGATCGAGCTTCTATCTCGAACATGACTCCTGAATATGGCGCCACGGCGGCGATGTTCTCTATCGATGAGCAAACGATTGACTATCTGCGTTTGACGGGTCGTTCTGAGGAACAGATCAAAACCGTTGAAGCCTATGCCAAACAGACTGGTCTTTGGGCTGACGGCTTAAAAGACGCTGAGTATGAGCGTGTGTTGCACTTTGATTTATCAAAAGTCGTTCGTAATATTGCTGGTCCTTCACGACCACACTCTCGCGTGTCTACAACCGACTTGGTCTCTGAAGGTATTGCTCATGGTGCTGACAACAAACAGCCAGAGCCAGAAGATGGTTTGATGCCAGATGGTGCCGTCATTATCGCTGCTATCACAAGTTGTACCAACACCTCAAACCCACGTAATATGGTAGCTGCTGGTATTGTCGCTCGTAATGCGGTCGAAAAAGGTCTAACTCGTAAGCCTTGGGTGAAATCGTCACTGGCACCTGGCTCAAAAACCGTGAAGCTATATCTGGAAGAAGCTGGCTTGTTGCCTGAATTGCAGACACTTGGTTTCGATGTGGTTGCGTTTGCCTGTACGACGTGTAACGGCATGAGTGGTGCGTTAGAACCTGAAATCCAACAAGAAATAATCGACCGTGATCTATTCAGTACCGCTGTCTTGTCTGGTAACCGTAACTTTGACGGTCGAATCCATCCATATGCCAAACAAGCTTTCTTAGCGTCACCACCATTGGTCGTGGCTTATGCGATCGCTGGTAACATTCGCTTCGATATCGAAAAAGATTCATTGGGTAAAGATAAAGACGGCAACGATGTGTACTTAAAAGACATCTGGTTTGATGATGCCGAAGTAGACGCGATTGTAAAATCAGCCGTTAAGCCTGAGCAGTTTAACCAAGTGTATATTCCTATGTTTGATGAAGCGGCAGAGAAAGATGGCTGTGATGAAGCTTCTATCATCAACCCTCAGTACGATTGGCGTGATATGAGTACTTATATCCGTCGCCCGCCTTACTGGGAAGGTAAAATGGCGGCAATGAATAAACTAAAAGGTCTGCGTCCGCTGGCTGTATTGGGTGACAACATCACCACCGATCACATGTCACCATCTAACGCGATCATGGGTGAAAGTGCCGCTGGCGAGTACCTTGATACGATGGGTCTGCCTGAAGAAGACTACAACTCATACGCTACCCACCGTGGCGACCATCTCACTGCCCAACGCGCTACCTTTGCCAATCCTAAGTTACTAAATGAGATGGTACGTGACGAGGAAGGGAACGTGATTCAAGGCTCACTCGCTAGAGTAGAACCACAAGGTGAAGTCATGCGTATGTGGGAAGCGATTGAGACTTATATGAATCGTGAACAACCACTGATTATCATTGCCGGTGATGGATATGGTCAGGGCTCAAGCCGTGACTGGGCTGCCAAAGGGGTTCGCTTGGCTGGTGTAGAAGTCGTCGTCGCCGAAGACTTCGAGCGTATTCACCGTCAAAACCTAGTCGGTATGGGCGCTCTACCCGTTCAGTTTGCTGCTGGAACGAACCGTGAAACACTAAGTATCGATGGTTCAGAAGTGTTTGATATCGAAGGCGATGTATCTGCTGGTGGTGAGATGACGTTGGTTATCCATCGTAAAGACGGTAGTATCGATAAATCACCGGTTATCTGCCGCTTAGATACTGCCGATGAAGTAAAAATGTATAACTCTGGCGGTATGTTACAGCGTTTTGCCAAAGAGTTTGTCGACGGCACGTTAGACATTGCGTAAGCACCTGACGTATCGAAGGTGAGCAATTAAGAGCCGGTGCCGTGTATAGCAATATGGCATCGGTTTTTTATAGTCAGTTCTAGTCAACATTGAACCTAAGATTGGATCTAATATTGAATAAATGGGCGCTTTTTGTAGCACTCAAATAAATACTCAAAAGGACTTCCCCATGACCCACGCAAAACCCAAATTTGCCCCGCAAGTAACAGTCCCTGCCAACTATATGCGTGGCGGCACTTCAAAAGGCACGTTTTTTAAACTGTCTGATTTACCTGAGCGCTGCCAAGTCCCGGGCGAGTCTCGTGATAAATTTTTGCTACGTGTCGTCGGCAGCCCTGACCCTTATGGTAAACAAATCGACGGCTTAGGCAATGGCAGCTCAAGTACTTCAAAGACAGTCATATTGTCCAAATCTGATAAGTCAGGACACGATGTGAACTATCTGTTTGGACAAGTCAATATAGCCAAGCCGATGATAGATTGGGCAGGTAATTGTGGTAACTTGACCGCCGCCGTTGGTGCCTGTGCCATTAATATGGGTCTGGTTTCTGCTGACAAGATCAATAACAGCATCGATGACAATGCTGAAAGCGGTATTTGTGAAGTACGCATTTGGCAAGAAAATATCAGCAAAACCATTGTTGCTCACGTACCTGTTTATACCGACGAGCGAGGTAAGGTACAAGTTCAAGAAACTGGTGACTTTGAGTTAGATGGTGTTACCTTCCCTGCTGCTGAAGTGAATATTGAATTCATCGACCCTGTAGACGCTTCTAGCGATATGTTCCCAACCAACAATCTCATCGATGATTTTGATGTCTCAGGTTGTGGTTTATCGGCTGATAGTATCAAAGCAACCTTTATCAATGCAGGTATTCCCACTGTTTTTATGAAAGCCGAAGATTTAGGATTCTTGGGCACAGAACTGCAAGGCGATATTAATAGTAACGAAGAACTATTAAACAAACTCGAAACCATCCGTGCCAAAGGTGGTGTTGCAATGGGACTGTTCAAGGATGTGTCAGAAGCCCAAACCAGCCAACACATACCCAAAATCGCTTGGGTGGGCCCTGCACAAAGCTACAAAGCCTCTAGTGGAAAATCGGTTGACACAGATGATATCGACTTAGTGGTACGTGCCATGAGTATGGGGCAATTACACCATGCCATGATGGGAACAGCTGCTGTGGCTATCGCTGCTGCTGCGACAACACAGGGTACACTCGTTAATGATACTGCAGGTGGACGTACGTTATCGGAGGTTCGCTTTGGCCATCCTTCAGGCACCTTGTTGGTCGGTGGTAAAACCGAGCAAGTTGATGGTCGCTGGCAAGCCAAAAAAGTGTCCATGAGTCGCTCAGCTCGCCGCATCATGGTGGGCGAAGTGTTTGTACCTGCGGATGCCTTTTAATATTTTTTATACTATCCACTATACCTAAGGTAGTGGATAGTCCATTATTATAGTCAATACTATATAAACGTAGCGACTTTTATTAACATGCCCACCTCTTCCCAACCCCAACGCGTTCAATTAGACAAAAAACCGCACAAAAAGCCTCCAACGTCAAAAACGGGAAGAGGCGCTTTGTTATGGTCTATCCTAAAAAGACTGTCAGCCTTTGCCAGGCCCTATCGAGGGCTGATTGCCTTAACTTTAATATTAACAGTTCTAGGATCGTTTACGGCGCAGGTCAACGCTTTTGTACTGCAGTACACCATTGATAGTTTGACCAATATTGTCGATTTACCCGACCCTTGGGCTGAGGGTATTAAGTTACTCACGCTTATCAGTGCGATATTATTGGTCAAAGAAATACTCAACATCATCATTACTTTTGGTCAGCGCTATTTTGGTGAGCGTATCCGAATTAACTTATCGCGCGACTTATCACAAAAAGTGGTCGATCGCATTTTATCCTACAAGATGGCGTTTTATACCAGTGACGAAAATGCCAGTGGTAAGTTGCAAACCCGTATTGATTTAGGGGTTAGTAGTCTCACGACTTTGGTACAAAACTTCTTTATTGATATGCTACCGCTATTTGCCAGTGCCATCGTGTCGTTGGTGATTATGTTTAATGCCAACTTTTGGATTGGTATGGTTGGTTTGACAGTGGTGCCGATTTACTTCTTTGTCAGTCAGCAACAAGCAAATCGCCTGCAAGGGTTTCGTAGGCAAATGCGTCAATACCGTGAGACTAAAAGCGGCTTGGTTGTTTCTATTATTGACTCCATCATAGTGATTAAATCCTTTGTACGCGAGCCAATTGAGTCAGATAAGCACTGGAAAATCCAAAAAGACATGACCACCAATCAGCTACGTATTCGCAGCATTGCGTTTATGTACAATGCTGGCAAGACTTTTATTGAGCAAATTGGTGTGGTGGCTATTATCGTTCTATCTTCCTACTTTGTGCTCAATGGACAGATGACACTTGGCGCCATCATGTTTCATATCCTGCTATTTCAAAACGTCGCGGCTCCCATACGTGAATTACACCGCATTTATGACCAAATCAATAACGCCCTCACTTATGCAGAGGGATTCTTTGATATTTTAGATGACAAACAAGCAGTTGAATCTGAAGGTAAAGTCGAATGTAATGACATCAAAGGTCATATCGAGCTAGAAAATGTTAGTTTTGCTTATCCAAATGGCAAACAGGCGTTACATGATGTGAGCTTTACTATTCGCCCAAATAAGATTACGGCGTTGGTTGGTTTAAGCGGTGCAGGCAAAAGCACTATTATCAATCTATTGGTCAAGTTTTATGACCCGAGCAGCGGAACGATTTGCCTAGATGGTCGTAATTTAAAGGATTACCACACTCATAATCTCCGTGAGAAAGTCGGTTTGGTATTGCAAAAAAATCATATCTTTTCAGGGTCTATCGCTGACAATATTCGTTATGGCGATATGAATGCGACCTATGAACAAATTGTCGATGCTGCAAAAAAATCCTCGATTCATGAGCAAGTCATAACCATGCCTGATGGTTATGACAGTGAAGCTAAGCTACTGTCCGGTGGTCAGCAGCAGCGTATAGCGCTGGCACGAATGTTTCTTAAGGACCCACCGATTGTGTTTTTGGATGAACCAACGGCGAGCCTTGATGCTATGGCTACTCAACAGATCAAGAAAAGCTTGGATTTAATCAAAAAAGACCGCACTGTGATTATTGTTTCGCATAATATTTCACAAATCATCGATGCTGATGACTTGGTGGTTATTGAAAATGGCCGTGTGATTGAGACTGGCACTCACGAAACACTCTATGCCAATCATGACAAGTATTATGAAATATTTAATGCCATGTCTGATAGTTTGAACCTAGATAAAATCAGTCAAACGCTGAATAGTTAATATATAACTCATTAATATGCAGATAAA
>NZ_JAKDUI010000104.1 GCF_030457785.1 Psychrobacter sp.
ACTTCTTACAAGATAAATTTTTATATAGACTGGGCGGTACGCTAAACAGTAATCACGATGGGGTTACGCTGGATTATCGATATCAATGAATGTCACTGGTAGCCCAAATTCTTGTGCAATGACATCTCCTAGGGCTTGGATGCCGCCTCGCTCTGTTGCGTGATGCCCACAAGCGAAGTAATCAATACCGAGCTCTCGTGCACTATGAGTAGTACGTTCTGATATTTCGCCTGAGATATAAGCGTCACAGTCCATCTGGGCTGCTTGCTCAATCATATCTTGAGCACCGCCTGTGCAAATACCGACGCGTTTGATAAGGCGGCTGTGTTCGGTGCTAGAGCTGGTAGTGGCAGACTGTTTGTATTCAGCAGCGATGTGTAAAGGCTGGCGTCCCAATGCTTGAGTAATCTTGGCAATAAGCGTTTCGGCGCTCTGGGGCTGACAGGTTGCGATATTACCGACAGGATGTGATTCATTGGGGTATAGGCCACCAATGAGCGTCATATCTAGCATGTCAGCGAGCTTGGCATTATTACCAGTCACCGGATGAGCATCAAGCGGTAAGTGATAGCCAATCATCGAGATGCCGTGTTGCATCAATTTCCGAATACGTCTGCCTTTCATGCCCGTGATAGTAGCGGGTTCACCTTTCCAAAAATACCCGTGATGTACCATAATAGCGTCGGCATTTGCCTCGATAGCTGCATCTATCAGCGCTTCACAAGCCGTTACACCAGTCACGATACGCTGGATAGGGCGGCCACCATCTACCTGCAAGCCATTTGGTGCATAGTCTTTAAACGCGCTGGCAGAAAGATACTCATCACAAAAATGAGCGAGTGTCTGGGCAGTAATAACCTTATCTGAAGCTTGGCTAGAAATATCGAGTGTTGTCATGGTACTCCCTAATAGTTGGCAATAAATTGGGCCAGATAGTTCAAATGATGCAATTAGCAACACAAGTAGTCAGTACTTATCATCAGTATTTGTCGTCGGTGCTTGTCATCAATGCTATTTTATCATGACTGTGCATGGTAGTAGACAGGGCTAATAACTGAAATGGTACACGATACGTTATTATTTATCACTGCTGGCGGTTATAATTTAACTTGCGTGAGTTTGCTTAAATGGGGCGTGCTCAGCAAGGCAGTCACCAGTCGTCTAAACGAGCTAAAGACGGTCAAACTTTTGCTAAATTGCTATTGTTGATTTTTGATCTGAGTATTTTTGAGCCGTTTTGTCGCGTATCGACTACAGATGGCTATTATTCATATTTTGACAAAATTAATGAAATTAACGCTATCGCCGGCACTGATATCAGCGGTACTATTGCTCTTGTTTGACTGCGCTCGCTTTCATTTTCATCGCCATTTTAAAATGAAGACAGGCTCTGATAGCTTATGACTCATTATTTTTGTTATGCTATACCGCGCATTTTTATCAGCTAGTTATTTTGTCCATCATTGTTTGCTTGCATCAAATTCATAGAGGTTTTTTATATGTCGTCATCGCAGAATACCAATAATAAGGCATCTCTATTTAAATGGTTACCTTGGGTGTTATTGTTGCTCGTGTTGGCAGCGTTTAGTTGGTTGTTTATGAGTATGAAAACGGCGTCAGAGGAGATATGGGAGCCACCGAGAACGCCTCCAGTTGAGCAAGAGGCTGATGCTCCTGTTGCTGATACGCCAGAGCCTATCTCTTCTTACCATGATGCAGTCGCACGAGCCTCACAGTCTGTTGTGAATATCTATACTACCCAAACCATGGCAGAGCATCCTTATATGGATGACCCTGTATTGCGCCGTTTCTTTGAGTTTCATAGTGGACCATCGCAAGATCAAGGCTCGACCAACTTAGGGTCTGGTGTGATCGTATCTGAAGATGGTTTTATCGTGACCAATGCCCACGTCATCGAAAAAGCGGATGAGATTGTCGTGGCATTCAATGATGGTCGTAAGAATCGTGCTACCGTGATTGGCACTGACCCTGATAGCGATCTGGCAGTGATAAAAGTCGATATGACAGGGCTTACCCCATTAGGCTTCCGTGAAGACCCCATTCGAGTAGGCGATTTGGCGTTGGCGATTGGTAATCCGTTCGGTGTCGGTCAGACCGTCACACAAGGTATCATCTCTGCGACTGGTCGTACGGGTCTTGGCGTCAATAAGTTTGAAGACTTCATCCAGACCGATGCCGCCATCAACCCAGGTAATTCAGGTGGTGCGCTCGTCGATGCTCGTGGTGAGTTGGTTGGTATCAATACTGTGATATTCTCACGCTCCGGTGGTTCTATGGGTATCGGTTTTGCCATTCCAACCGCACTCGTTGAGCAAGTCATGAACGCCCTCATCAAAGATGGCAAGGTCAGCCGTGGTTGGTTGGGGATTGAGATTCAATCACAGCTGCAAGATCCCACACGTCTTGAGACATCTACGGGTGTTGAGGTGCTAAATGTTATCGAGCAAAGTCCGGCGGCTAAGAGTGGTTTGCGAGTCGGCGATATTATCTTGACGATTGATGGTGTTGAGATGACCGATGCCAACACCTTGATTCAGTATGTCGCTCGTAAAGCACCAGATACTGAGTTGAATGCACAAGTGCTACGTCAAGGTCAAAATGCGCAAGTGCAGATCGTGTTAGAAGAGCGTCCAGAGCAAGAGCCAACAGCTCGCCCTGCGGTGCTGCAAAATGATTTGTCAGGCGGTACTGGGCAACCCACCATTGAAGACGACGAAGCAGCACCAATGATGTCAGAAGAGGAGCGTGACCGTATGCGCGAAGAGCTGCTAAAGTTATTTGAAAGAAACGGCGCGCCTCAGTGATAAAGGTGTTTTGTGCCAGAGTGCTTTGTATCAAAGTGCGTTGTGCCAAAGTGCTTTAGAAAAATATCTGGTCAATAAATAAAAAAAGCGCGCTATCTCAATCAGATAGCGCGCTTTTTTAATTGTACTGGTTCTGACTTAGTGTTAATCGATTTGTAGTTAAGCGATTGGTAGTCGTTCGATTGACAGTCATTCGATGATGGGCTCATGATTGATATAAATGACCCCTTGTACTTTGCAGCAGCAGGGTAGGATTTCATCTTCATCGATCATGGCCAGCGGATCAAATGGATAGTCAACAGTGTGTGAGCTGGCAACGCATTTGACCCGACAGCTGCCACAGTAGCCCTCGCGGCACTGATAGTTGATGTCGTGCCCTGTACGTAGCAGTCCATCGAGTAGGCTTTCATTGTCATGCAAGTAAAACTGCTTTTTACTCGTCATTACCCAAGTCATCGTAAGTCCTATGTTTGCTGGTGCTATAGTCCCATTGTTCTTTGAGCGCTATCTATAGCTCAAAGTCATCAAAGTCGCTGTCTGATAAGTCTGAGTCAATCTGACCGACCAAGTACGAGCTGATTTCTGTCTCTTGTGGAGCGACTTGCACATTGTCAGACGATAGCCATGTATTGATCCAAGGGATCGGGTTTGACTTAGAGTTCGGGAATGCCGCTGGCAAGCCGACCGCTTCCATACGCAAGTTGGTAATGTATTCGATGTATTGGCATAGAATGTCTTTGTTTAATCCGATCATTGAGCCGTCTTTAAACAGATAGCCTGCCCATTCTTTTTCTTGTTCGGCGGCTTTGCGGAATATCTCGATACTTTCTTCATGACACTCTTTGGCTATGTCGACCATTTCTGGATCGTCTTTACCATTACGCATGAGGTTTAGCATATGTTGCGTGCCAGTCAAGTGCAGCGCCTCATCACGAGCGATTAGCTTAATAATCTTGGCATTACCTTCCATCAGCTTACGCTCAGCAAAGGCAAATGAGCAGGCGAACGAGACATAGAAACGAATGGCTTCTAAAACGTTGACTGCCATGATGCACAGATACATTTGTCGTTTTAATGACTTCAAATCGACCGTGATTTGCTCGCCATTGATATCGTGTGTGCCTGCACCGTACAAGCTGTATAGCTGTGAGTTGCGATAAAGGTCGTCGTAATATTGGGCAATGTCAGAAGCACGCTCCAAGATATGTTCGTTTTGCATGATGTCATCAAAGACAACATTTGGATCGTTGACGATGTTGCGAATGATATGGGTGTAGCTGCGCGAGTGAATGGTCTCAGAAAAAGACCATGTTTCGATCCATGTCTCAAGCTCAGGAATCGATACCAGTGGCAACATCACGACGTTTGGACTACGACCTTGGATAGAGTCGAGTAGGGTTTGGTATTTGAGATTGCTGATAAAAATATGCTTTTCGTGGGACGACAGGTTGCTATAGTCGATACGATCTTTTGATACATCGACTTCTTCTGGTCGCCAAAAGAACGACAGTTGCTTTTCGATCAATTGCTCAAAGATAGGGTGCTTTTGTTGATCGTAGCGAGCCACGTTGACTGGCTGACCAAAAAACATGGGCTCTTTTAGCGCATTGTTTGGCGTTTGAGAAAAAATCGAGTATGTCATTATTCTACCTTTATAAGTGATACATAGTGTGGATTTCAGTAAAACCCTGATGCAAAATCATGATGTTTAAAATATTTGCGCCCACCTGAACCGATACGTAATAGGCACTCAGCTTTCAGGCGTCAGTCCTCATTAGAGATTGTCTAACGATATTTGAGCGGGTGCTTGTCCGTTATTCATATAAGCTTTAAAAATCTCACTGAGCTCTGAGTCATCCAGTGATTCTAGCTCATCGATTGCGCTCTGACGCTTCGAATCAATCCCCGTATTGTCAGCCATCGTTTTTGCTGTTTTCGCTTCTTGCTCTAATTTTTTTGCCGCTTCTTTTTGGACTTCTTTCTTTGGTGTTTTTGCTGTAGACAGTTTCGCTGTTGATGGCTTCGTTGTTGGTGTTTTCGCCGTTGATTTTTTGCTGTCTTTTGCGACGCTCTTTTTGGTGACGGCTGTTTCGAGTATTTCGCTTTTGCTCAATTGCTGACGCACTTCTTCAAGGTCGATTTCGACTTGTACGATGTGCGCACCGCCATCATTTAGGTCGGAAAATACGTTAGGGATAAACAAGCCACCGTCTTTGATGATTGCGGTATATTTCATGTCTATGACCTCCGTCGTTTGTATTTCTGTCTGTGTGTTTTGATTATATCAGCAGCCAATCCCGCCTACCGCTTGTATCTGCTTTGCCGCCATTACCATCAGAAGGGTAGTTGCCACAGAATTTGCGAAAATGCAAATTCTCTTGCGCTCGGACGAAGCAGTGCTTCGTTATTTCCTCGCTCAGGCTAAAAAGCCTTGTTGGGATAGCGCTTTTCTTTCTTATCAATCTTGCTATTTATGTTCTTTCGTAGGGTGCGTTCCACGCACCGAAGATATGGAAATTATGTTTGGTGCGTGGAACGCACCCTACATCACTAAGCAGTAATTAGTTTATCAGTTGCTCTGAGGTACTCAATTGCATATCTTGTAATTCTATAACGATGATAACCTTGATTAGTTATTTCACGGGTTAAGAGGTTTAACTCAGTCATGATTTTTAAGTCATCTTCGATAAATCTAGGTTCACTTATCTCCAAGTTTTGGCTAGCATCGATTGAATATTCCGCACCACTAAGCGACTTGAGTCTCCATATATATTCACCATCTGAATTTTCAAACTCACGTAGTATTCTTAAAGCTTGATCTGATAAACCATAGTTATCATCAAAATTAGAAGCAATCCCACTTATTCCGTACATTCGACTAGCTACAGACACCATTAGATCATTAAGCTTAGAAAGCTGCGACATGATTTCATTATGATTTTGGCTCATGAAAGTAGAGAGTTTATTTTGTAGCTGAGTATTATTTTCGATAATTGCAGCAGTATTGCTATTATCATTTTCACGTAACCACTCCATAAAATCTACGATATCAGAACCTCCTTTCGATGACTGAAATGTTACTAGTAGACCGACAATAGTGGCAAAGCTGTTGGCTAAAGTAATTGTGTCCATGTTTAAACTCCGTATAAATATTGGTTGTTAAAGCAATATACTGTAATGTCAAACACAATTGATCGAATGATATTTCATTACAGCTAAGAAACATATAACTATGTTTTTACGGTTTCTTTGGACAAGGGGTAAGTTTTAAATTAGAATAGCTTCCTGAGAGCGGAACGTTATTCTATTTGCTTATCACTTGTGAAAGTCGATAGTCTCAACTTCCTGATATTAAATACGCCAATATTTAATATCTCCAATGGCAAAGATGAGAAATCGTCTTTGCCATTTTTATTGCCTGATACTTGTAGTACCAAACAAATTTTAAAACCTTTCTACGATATATTACTGATATATAGCGGATTTAACTAAGAAATCAAACCCGCCACTCATCAGAAATTCTATTTAAAGAATATTTCTTGCAAACCTAAATCTTACATGCACCGCCAGCACAATCATCTTCCATATCCGCTTGGGCATCGTTCGCACCATCACGAGTGTTATGGTAGTACAACGTCTTCACACCCAGCTTATACGCCGTTAACAAGTCTTTTAACAATACTTTCATCGGTACACGCTGACCATCGTAGCGAGTCGGGTCATAGTTAGTATTGGCAGAGATACTTTGATCGACGAACTTTTGCATGACAGCGACCAGTTTTAGATAGCCGTCATTGTTGGGCATTTGCCACAGTAGCTCGTACTGACCACGTAGCTTTTCAATTTCAGGCACCACCTGTTTTAAGATACCGTCTTTTGATGCTTTGATAGACACCAGACCACGTGGTGGCTCGATACCGTTGGTCGCATTGGCAATCTGGCTAGAAGTCTCAGATGGCATCAAGGCGGTTAGGGTAGAGTTGCGCAGACCGTGCGCCGTAATCTCGCCACGTAGCGTTTCCCAGTCTAAATGCAGCGGCTCTTGGCAGATTTTATCCAGGTCGGCTTTGTACGTATCAATCGGCAAGATACCTTGTGAGTAGGTAGTCTCATTAAAGGCAGGGCAGGCGCCTTGCTCTTTCGCCAATTTGTTTGACGCTTTTAGGAGGTAGTACTGTAGCGCTTCAAACGTCTGATGCGTCAAGCCAAGTGCGCTGTCGTCTGAATAGCGTGTGCCGTTTTTGGCGAGGTAATAAGCGTAGTTGATCACGCCCACACCGAGTGTACGGCGGCGCATACTACCGTTTTCAGCTGCTTTGACAGGGTAGTCTTGATAATCAAGTAAAGCGTCAAGCGCACGGACGATAAGCTCGGCAGGCTCTTCGATATCGCTGACGTTGTCGACTTTACCCAAGTTGACCGCTGATAAGGTACAAAGTGCGATTTCGCCTGTTTCGTCGTTGATGTTGTCCAGTGGCTTGGTCGGTAGAGCGATTTCCATGCATAGGTTTGACTGGCGAATCGGAGCAACGGCTGCGTTAAATGGGCTATGCGTGTTGCAGTGGTCGACGTTTTGGATATAGATACGACCCGTGCTGGCACGCTCTTGCATCATCAGGCTAAACAAATCGGCTGCTGGGATTTTTCGGCTACGGATGTTGGGATCGTTTTCGTATTGCGTATACAGAGCTTCGAATTTGTCTTGATCTTCAAAGAATGCATCATACAATCCAGGCGTGTCACCTGGTGAAAATATCGAGATGTCTTGACCTTTGATCAGGCGCGTGTACATCGTTTTATTTAACTGGACACCGTAATCCATATGACGTACACGGTTGTCTTCGACACCGCGGTTGTTTTTCAGTACCAGTAGTGACTCAACCTCTAAATGCCACAGTGGATAGAAAAGGGTCGCAGCACCACCACGGACGCCACCTTGTGAGCAGCATTTTACGGCTGTCTGGAACAACTTATAGAATGGGATACAGCCAGTATGCTGCGCTTCACCGCCACGGATAGGGCTGCCAAGGGCGCGGATACGACCGGCATTGATACCGATACCAGCACGCTGAGATACATAACGCACGACAGCGCTGGTGGTGGCGTTGATAGAGTCTAGGCTATCACCACACTCGATCAAGACGCACGAGCTAAACTGGCGCGATGGTGTACGCACACCAGACATGATCGGCGTCGGTAGTGAGATTTTGAATTGTGAGGTCGCATCGTAGAAGCGTTTGACGAAATCCAGACGATCTGATTTGTCGTAATTGGCAAACAAACACATACCCACGAGCATGTACAAGAATTGCGGGCTTTCGTACACCGTTTTGGTGACACGGTCTTGTACGAGGTACTTGCCTGCCATTTGCTCAACAGCCGCATAAGCAAGGTTCATGTCGCGCCAGTGGTCGAGATACTCTTCTAATTCGTCAAATTCTGCACGGCTATAGTCAGTGAGTATGTGCTCATCGTATTTGCCAGCGTCAGTCAATGTCTGTACATGGTCGTAAAGATGTGGTGGCTCAAACTGGTTATAGGCAATCTTACGCAAATGGAAGATAGCCAAACGTGCTGCTAGGTACTGATAATCGGGTGTCTCTTCAGAGATTAGATCAGCCGCAGATTTGATGATGGTTTCATGAATATCACGCGTCTTGATGCCTTCATAAAACTGAATGTGCGATTTTAGTTCAACTTGCGACACAGACACGTTATCCAAATCATGGGCTGCCCAGTCGATTACCTTATGGATTTTGTCCAAATCAATAAGTTCTAATCGTCCATCACGTTTGGTCACTTTGATTTTATCGATATGTGTCATACTGCCCTCTTGAGTGGTTTGCTTATCTTGATGCTGCACGGGTAGATATCCGCTAGGCATGCTTTATAACGCTACATAATAGCTTGGTCATCGCATGGTGTGTTTAGGCAACAAGCTGCCGCTACTCATAGTGGTGGTGAAACGCACTGAGTACTATATATAGCGTATTTGTTAGTAGGTAGGCACAATATAGCGGGAAAATTTTGAAAATGCTATATTGATTTTCGCGTCAAACTATGTTGCTTAGAGGTTGAGCGTTGCTCAATTTTTGGCAAATGAAGATGATATAAGGGTTCGGCGTGAATGGGCTAAATAGTAAAGTTTTTTGTAAATTTATGCTGACGATTTACATTGTATTTATATATATATAGATATATCTAA
>NZ_JAKDUI010000105.1 GCF_030457785.1 Psychrobacter sp.
GTAGTACTCAATATTTTCGTCGGGTGTTTTACAAGTTTTATGGCTATATGCCGGAATTAATATATGATAAATTGATATAAATCAGTAACTTTCCCGATTTTATTAAAAAATTACGTATAGTCTAAAAATTTGTGTTAACTTTGTAATTGATATTGATTATCATTAACATTGTTTTTCATTTATGTTACTTTGGATTTATATATGTTGCCTAGCAAATCATCTTCCCTTCAATATTATCTCAGTGACCGTCATCTCAGTAAGGATATCAAAACGACTAAAAAATTTAATGCTTTATATATGCCCTCCTTATATCTAGCGCCATTACTCAGTTTATATATTCCTACCACAGCATTGGCAGCCCCATATGAAAATAGCCTGTCCTCAAATGTGCAAACCTTTAATGCGGAACAGTTTGCTGAGAGGAAAGAGGTCGCTGAACAAAATAATGGTATTAATGAAATGACATCTGATGACATGCCTACTGTCACCCTTGATGCGATTACTGTTAATGCTCGAGGTATTGAAGAAGACGAGTTAAAGACCCCCTTTGTGGTTGATACGATTGACGCGCAAGAAATTGAAGACAAGCAATATGTGACGGTAACAGATGCTTTGCGAGATGTACCTAGTATAGATATCCACGATGGTGGTAATGTGGGCTACTCGACACTATGGATGCGTGGTACAGGCTCGTTAAGTATTACCAGTCTTGATGATAATTCTGTTGATGTCCGAATAGATGGTATCAGTAATGGTAAAACGGGATTGGCACGAAACTTAATTGATGTTGAAAAAGTTGAAGTCGCAAAAGGTCCTCAAGGGACAATATTGGGTTCAAGTGCTGAGGCTGGTGGTATCATTATCAAAACCTTTGACCCATCAGATTATACAGAAGGCAGGGTCAGTGTGGGTGTGGGTAATCATAATCTTAAGCGTGGCGAGGCGATGCTAAATCTACCTATAACGGATAATGTTTCTTTTCGCATTGCAGGTATGCTGGAGGAACGTGATAATAGTCTGATAAAACGAGAAGATGGCAAACCGCTTAATAAAAAAGACAAACAAGGCATACAAGCCAAGTTGCGTTGGCATGATGATAACGAAGACAATAATGTCGTCTTAACCGCTTATCATGATGAGCAAACCAATAATGTTCCTGTCCTACAAAAAGATTTTGATACTTATAAAGTTGCCACGTTTAATCTACCACATGAAAATACAAACACCGCTAAGGGCATGAATTTAGTGGTGAATAGTACCGCTTTTGATTTTGCTGATATAGAGTCAAAAACAGGTTATCACCATTATGATAGCGATATTCTGCGCCCCTACCTACCGCCAGAGATGATGTCCCTACAATTCAGCGGATACCGAATTCCAGAAGACCAACAGCCCATATTCAGTGAGGTTCTTACCCATCCTGATAACAATCGTCAATACTTAGAGGAATCGATTAAACAGGTTTCGCAAGAAATAACATTGGTCTCTAAGCCAGAGAGCGAAGTCCAGTGGGTCGCAGGACTCTACTTCGCAAACAAAGATAGGGTGTGGAAAAACGATGCCCGAATGAACTTAAATGACATGCCAGATGGGTTATTGAAAAACAGCACTCTTGGTAGTGCGAACAACGCAATTACCGATAAAACATTTGATACCCAGACGAAAGCCATATTTGGTGAAATAACGTATCCTGCGACCGAAAGTCTAGATGTGATAGCAGGGCTACGTTTGGCAAATGAAGAGCAAACACACGATGCCGTTTGGCAAGGCAATGATAATAACCCATTGGGTAATGATGTAAAAAGTGGCAGTAAAACGCTGGAGGACACCGCAACGACGGGACGCTTTGGTTTGAGCTATGCTATAAGTCCTAATTGGCGGGTATATGCACTACAATCACGCGGTCATAAGTTCGGTGGGTTTGCCGATTATGACAATAACATGGCTTATGGTAACCCCCTTGCATATTACAAGCCGACGACAATTGATGCCTCTGAGATTGGTACAAAATATCGCAGTGCAGACAATCGCTTAAATTTGGGGTTGGCACTTTATCGTAACAAAATGAAAGACGACCATATGAGCGTAACAGCCTCACCTCCTGAATATAAAAGTGAAACGTTCAACGTTGATAGCCGTAGTCAAGGTATCGAGCTATCCGCAGATTGGCGAATGACCAATAATTGGCAGATAAAAACCCAACTTGCCTACACCGATGCAAAGGTCACTGATGCTAGCGAAGTACCACCACCCGCTAGTCCGGGGATGTTACCGCTAACGGCAGAAGATAACCACATGCCACAAGTGCCAAAATTCAGTGGCAGTATTGGTATGCAATACAACGATGATTTACTGTTTACATTGCCAGTATTTGGTAAAGCGCAGTGGTTCGCTGATGCAAAATATCGCTACGTGGGTGACCGTTATGCGCAAGCGTACAATGGTATTGAGCTTGAGAGTTATGGTTTGGTTGACGCTAGTCTAGGACTCACCAGCTACAACCACGAACTAAGCATTTGGGGTAAAAACTTAACAGATGAACGCTACGAGCATATAAAAATATATCCGATGAATGTTGGTATATTAGGAACTGATAGAAGCTATGGTCTTAAATATAGTTATTACTATTAAGACTGTCACTACTATTAAGGTAACAACAGATGAAAATATCTTCCAATCGCAAGCCTTGGGTTTTGCTTGCCAGTATTTATATCACTCAGTATATCGGGCTGGCGTTTATTTTTGCATCTTCAGTCGCTATTATGCGCGATATGGGGATGCCATTAAACAAAATTGCTTTATTAAACATCATTGCCTTACCGCTATTATTAAAGATACTGTACGCCCCATTTATAGACCTTATTCGACCCTCATTTATGCACAGACAGTTACAAGGGCGTTATCGCAGTTGGTTACTTATAGCGCAGTTTTTAATGATGATTTTATTGGTTATCATCGGTATGCTAGATATTGCGACACAGTTTAGTCTAATGATAGGATTAATGCTTGTTTATGCTTTGGCCGTGAGCGTGCAAGATGTTGCGGTAGATGGCCTTGCGAACAAAATC
Source organism: Psychrobacter sp. (assembly GCF_030457785.1). GTDB lineage: Bacteria > Pseudomonadota > Gammaproteobacteria > Pseudomonadales > Moraxellaceae > Psychrobacter. Next base: position 3,069 of record NZ_JAKDUI010000105.1, read on the forward strand.
TTTAGTAAAAATGAGCGGCAACGAGCAAACAGTGTGCAGTTCTCTGGTAATCTTGTGGGTAATATTATTGGTGGTGGCCTGATACTTATGGCATATCCTTGGCTACAATGGCAAGGGTCACTGCTTGTGCTAGCGTTATTAACAAGTATCTCATGGTTACAACTGCTGCGTTATGTAGAGCCGACAATAGAGTTACCAGACAATGCTGATACCCGCACAGCCGCTACGCAGTTTGTGCAAAAGACGTCTTTAACGCGCTCGTTAGTTATCTTATTAGTCGCCATGTGGCAATTTATAAGAAGTAATCTGGCATGGTTTATTTTATTAGTAATTTACCCTGTCGGATTTAGTGCCGGTTTTACCCTATTGAATCCAATACTGGTGGATGCGCACTGGACGTTTGCAGATATAGGTTTTGTGACTAAAGTATACGGTTCTGTGATTGGGGTGATTTCTGCGCTTAGTGCCAGTCTTCTTATTGACAAAATGGGCCGAGTTAAAACATTGCTCGTGTTAACGGTAGCGCAAGCTTTGGTACTGATGTTATTTTTACCTCTAAGCTATGGTTACACCAATAAGCTTATGGTATATAGTGCAGTGACCACCTACTTTTTAGTAAACCCTGCACTCATGGCGACTGGTGCCACAATTGCGATGGATAAAGCCAGCCTAAAATCTGCCAAAGCCACGTTCTTTACCTTGCAACTGGGTACTCTTTCTTTTATGGGCTTTGTTTGTGCAGGTGTAGCGATGACGGCAGCCAATACGTTTGGCTACAGCAAAGTGCTAATGGCAAGTATCTCTCTCACCCTCATCATTGTCTTATTTATGCGCGCAAAACAAACCATGTTTAATAGCTAGATCTCAGTCACTTAATCTAGGGCGTGTCTTCATTTACAATTTATGGGCTAAAAATGGCTATATTACCGCCAAACTTTGTCTAATTCGTAGTCAATATGTCTATATTAACTGCGAAATTATTCACGTTTGACAACAATCTATCTCATTTTTATCTCTATAATCCAATTGGAGACATGCCCTAGACAGACCCTAGTCTTAATCAACCTTAAAAGTGATACACGGCAGATAATTGCAAGTACTACAGTAGTAGGCTAAGCGAGTCTTACATCGTAACTCTTTAAGGGTGGGCAACTATAGTATCGCTTCTACACATTTTCTTCTATTACGCTAGGGTCCGTTAATTGTTTAATAAACCCTAAATTCTATTCACTAGCACAGCACAGGTTACCTTATGCCAGCCACCCGCCCCTTTACGCCGATAGCAGATATAGATGCCAAGTTAGACATCATCGAGCATCTTAATCAAGACCATATCGAAGAAGTACAAGCGATTGCAGCGTATTATTACCCCGATTTAGCAATTACAAATCCTCTTATTATAGATATTTATAAAGAAGGGATGCTGATATCAGCACAGGTAAATAATAAAGCCCAAGAGTTGTTTGTCGATTTTAAACTTGAAGGTGATTTAGAAGAACAGGTGCTTTATTTGGCATATACTGCGATGGCGGAGCAAGGTCGCGATTTAACAGGTAATAAAAAGCATTACTTTGAGGTGATTGGTAAACAAAAATTAACGCCAAACATGACGCGGTTGACGCTACATAGTGAGACGCCGCTACCAGAAAATTATGCCGGCTATGCTTATGGAATGATACTAAAAGTACTGAATAAAACACCCCTTCAGCAGACAGTAGCAGACAAGCAGCAAATCACCTCGCTAACCACCTCCATAAAAGAACAGGTTAATAAACAAGTAAAAAAACGAGGCAATCAAGCATTCTTATGGCTGCTTAAAAAAGTATCTAGTGATAGAAGGCAAAAGATTGTAAAAACCATCAATAAAGATATTCGTCTGTACACACTACGCTCGGCTTGGAAGAGTAAAAAATCTGATTTTAATAATCAAGGTTATATGGATGTGTTCACGCATGGAAATAGTGCAGGTAGCTTATGGATTGAAACAGTAAATTTGGGCGATATTGTTTTTAGTCGTACAGAAACCGATGACAAGCACGCGCATTTACAGGAGGGGCAAACGGTGTTAATTGCTGATGAAACGGCTTATCCTGCTTTGGCGGGTATTCTGGACTTTTGGCAAAACGATATACCGCCTCATATTGTTATCTTAAGTCAACAACCGTTAGAACAAGATTACTTTGACGATAATGAATTTCCGGTAGGAGCGACTATTCATCGTATTGTCAGCCCATATAATCAACAAGGATTAAAAACCCTTGAGATATTAAAAGATATTGAGTCTATAGACGGGGTATGGGGCGCGTTTGAAAGCAAGGCGTGTAAAGTCGTGCGTCATTATTTACGTAATGAGCGCCAGTTAACTGGCAAGCAGAACCATATTAAAGGATATTGGAAAGCCACTACTGATTGATATGGCTAGGCGGCTAGTCCAGCCTAGCTGCCTAGCTGTATATGTTTAAACTTTCTTCGGCATACTATGGCAAGAACAAATGACGACACCGCCAATCCCACTACCATTAATAACCATATGTCTTCAACGCACAGTCTCATTATCCAATTAAATTTAATAGAGAGGATAACGATGGGAACAATAAATAGCCAATAATTGATAAGTATCACCAATAAGGGTTTTACGAAATCTTCAAAACCTCGTAAAACACCACTGATGAGCATTTGCATGGCACTAAAAAATTGAAAAGCAGCGCCATATGTCATCAGAATGGTGGCTATCTCTTTTACGCCATCGTCATTGGTAAAATAGCCCACTATCTTATCATCGTAAACGACTAATAAGGCGGCCATAATCGTTGCATACACCACCGTAACCAACAGGGTGAATATTGCCACTTTTGCAGCGTTTGACGCATCCGCTATACCATTAAAGTAGGCGATGCGAATCGTTGTTGCATTCGCAATAGCCACAGGAATCATAAACGCAACCAAGGTGATGTTTAAAACAATTTGATGCGCAGCAATGTGCCGAATACTGTAGGTGGAGATTAAAAAAGCCAACACGGTTAACGCCATGACTTCGAGTAAAAAAGAAAAACCAATGGGCAATCCTTCTATGAGTAAGCGTTTACTATCTTGTTTGTCTACAGAAACATTATTACCAGAGACCGAATGACCAGCACTGGCAACCCAAGGTAACTGTTGAGTAATCTGTTTTTTTAAAAACATACAAGCGATATACCCACTTACTGCCGTCGCCAGTCCGCATCCCATCCCACCCATTTCAGGAAACCCTAAAAAACCATGGATAAAAATAACATTCAGACAAGCGTTCATAATAACCAGTAGAAAGCTCACTAAAACAATAGGTTTTAGGGTACTATTCCCTTCACCCGTTATTCTATACATAAGCATATGAATAATACCTGGCATCCCAAGGCCAACAAACATTAAATAATTTCTCGTGATTAAACTGACCTCGTCATCTTGAATAAACCAAGTGACTGAAAAGGCTAATAGTTCAATGATTACGAATCCAATAATAGACAGCCAAAAAGCAACGTTTTTGGCATGTAAAAAGAGCTTTTGAGCCGCTATATGTGTATTGCCGTGATAAATGTTATTGGCATCGGCGTTATTGGTATCAACAGTATTGTTAAGGGCGGCAAATTTAGGAACAAAGACATATAACACACCCGTAAAAAAAAGAAAGACAGGTGTCCATATGGCACTGCCTAAACCCACGGCGGCTAGATCTTTATAATTATATTGTCCAGCAACCATCGCATCAACGATACCGAGCGAGGCTTGGCAAAGCTGTATGAGTATCAATGGAATAGCAAGCTTTAAAATAGGTTTAATGATGGTAGAGTTTGTCATTTTAAATAGGCTTCAAAAAATAAGGCGATAGGGGTTTATTACTAAATGCTGGGCGGATACCAGCTTTTATATTGGGTACTTATGCTGCGTTCTTATATACGGTTCGATATATCAGATGGTAGTTGTTGTATACTCAATGGCATAAGTGACTATTTGTAGCATCTCTTTGCACACCTCACGATTGTTAAAATAAAAATGACCGCCTGCAAAAACGTAACTTCCTAGCCAGTTTTCACTATAAGCTGACCAAGCATCCATTTTGGTCTTGTCAGCTATATCCGTGTCGTCATCGCCATATAATGCCAGTAGCGGCACGGTGGTCTTCTTTGGATTGTCTGCTAATAATCTATCGTTCACTAAAAAATCATTACGCAAAATACGTAAAAAGAAAGATAAGGTGTTTTTGTTGTCAAGAATTGCTTTTGGTGTGCCGTTATAATGCGTTAATGCCTCAATTAACTCCTCATCCGTTAATAAATGCTTGAGTGGCATATGCCGAGTATGCTGATAGCTTGGTCTACCACTGACGATAATGAGACTAAGAAAGGGGCGAGTAGACGCATCTAAATAATTAATGACTTTCCAGAGTAACGCTGCTCCCAAACTATGCCCAAAAAGTGCAAAAGAGTGCTGTCTTTTGCTAACGTCTCGATTGATATTTTCAGCGATTTCTTGGGCAAGAACGTCTGGACAATCGCATAATGGCGTGCTCATTTTAATACCATGGCCTGGATATTCTACTGGTATCACATTAAGATAGCTTGGGAGTAGTTTTTGCCAAGCGCTATACAACATAGAGCTACTCCCTGCTGGCGGTAAACAATACATATCATATGTCGTCATGCTTTCCTTTTGTACCCTACGTTTTTTATCATTGATGACGCCTTAAGCGCTTACCGGTGACGTATTTTGAGCGTTATAGAAAGTGTCCCGGTAGCAAAAATATAACATTGCCACTTTTTCGGGCATATCAAGCTCACCTTGAGGCTCATAAGACAAAGCGTTCAAGATCTTCGACATGGGTTTATTCTTGCTATCAGGCTCTACGATAACTTTACGAGCGCGACTGTTTTGGAATATAAAATCCGTTAGGCACCGTATAATGGGTTTAGCATAGCCTTTACCGACGACGTCCGTTTCTCCTAGTAGGATATGAAAGCCCATATCTGCCGCCTTAATATCATAATATAAACGGACACGATCTCGGGCCGCTTCATACACTTCAATGTACCCCACAGCCCTACCATTTATCGTTATGAAATAAAGCTTTTGATGGTCGTCTACAATCATCTTTTCATAGTAGGCCAGTAGTTTAGGCATCGGCTCATTTAATTGCCATTGCGGGATAACGTGTTCTTTATGCATCCAGTCATATATCAGTGGCATATCGTCGGGGTATTGAATTTGCCTTAGTCCATATACTGTGTCCGCTATTTTTTTTTCATAATTATTTGGCAATATTTGCGATAGGTTTGGCATATCAAGCTCTCTTTATTATAGTAAGGCTATTGTAATGCTTTGGGTAGAAAGTCTTGGAACGCTATTTTTTTCTCTACTTGATAATATTCTTCACCCAATATTTGGTTGATGATGATCGAGTTTCTATAACATCCCATGCCGAGATCCGGCACAGAGATACCATGAGAATACAAGCCAACATTTTGCACAAAGATAGTTTCGTCATCATCTATGCTATAGTTCCGAGCGATTTGATAACGCCCCTCCGTGTCATCTCTATTGATTTTTTCAGAGATAGAATGGATAAATTCTGGTGTTTTATATTCGTAGCCTAGTGCTAAAATCAGTGCTTGGGTATCCATCTTAAATTCTTTATTTAAATCTAGATGATTCAGTTGCAAGGAGAGTGTCTGGTCATTTTTTTTCTCTACATCGTTCAAGCGTACGTTAATGAGCATGTTGACATTAATCGGACTTTTTTTCGCTTTGATATGGTAATCCCCCCAATAAATAAGAACACTCATAAATAGAGAGTAACTGCTAGAATACATCAGCAGGAGAATCCTATGAAAAAGACACGCTTTAGCGACAACCAAATCGTCAACA
>NZ_JAKDUI010000106.1 GCF_030457785.1 Psychrobacter sp.
AGCACAACATTCACTATTTATCTATTGTTACCCTGATTGCATGTTATCGTCAATCGCGTCATTTCGTCGTCGATAGCACGTTATTTTCAATAAAGTTGGGGCAATCTATAAGGACAATTATGACCGACACGTTATTTACTGCTGATTTGACTTTGCATCCTGCGTTTGAGTTGCTTGAACACCGCCATATTGAGGCGCTCTCGATGGACGTATTGATCAGTCAACACGTCAAAACAGGTGCCATGCATTATCATTTGGCGCATCCGAGTGACGAAAACGCTTTTTTGGTGGGCTTTCGTACTCAGCCAATGGATTCTAAAGGTGAAGCACACATACTAGAGCATGTGGCTCTGTGTGGCTCTGAAAAATTCCCAGTGAGAGATCCGTTCTTTTCGATGATCAAGCGTTCGTTAAACACCTTTATGAATGCGATGACCGCAGCAGATTGGACAGCGTTTCCGTACGCGACGCAAAATAAAAATGACTATTTCAATTTGCTGTCAGTTTATCTCGATGCGTCATTTTTCCCAAATATTCATCCACTCGATTTTGCCCAAGAAGGTATCCGCGTAGAGTTAGACGACGATGATAAACCAGAATTCAAAGGCATTGTCTTTAATGAGATGAAAGGGGCGATGAGCGGTGAAATTGATCAGTTATATCATACCGTCGCGCATCACTTGTTCCCAACGACGACTTATCACTACAACTCAGGCGGCGACCCTGCAGATATTCCTGATTTAACTCATCCTGAGTTGGTTGAGTTTCATCATAGCCACTATCATCCATCAAACAGCGTGATAATGAGCTTTGGTAATATCCTAGTCGCTGAAACCCAAGCCAAAATTCATGAAGATGCTTTGATTCAATTTGAGGCAGGAAAAAAACACGTATCACGCCCAGAAGCGCGTCTGTCTGCGCCGATTAGCGCCACTGATACTTATACTGTGGACGAGGCTGGTCCAGACCAAACCCATCATGTGGTGGCTTGGTTATTGCCATCGATTACCGATCCGAAGCAGCGTTTGGCATTGCGTTTATTAGAAGGCGTGTTGGTTGAACATGCAGGCTCACCGCTGCGTGCTTATTTGGACAGCCACCCACTGGGTAAAGCACCAAGTCCGCTACTCGGACTCGATGACAGCCATTATGAAATGGTTTTTTATACCGGTCTGCGTGGCTCAAATCCTGAGCATGCTGAAGCAGTAGAGCAGGGTATTATGGACTTGCTCACTGACGTTGCCAGTGCTGCTATCGATGATGAAACCATCGAGACTATATTGCATCAGATAGAGATAGATCAGCGTCATATCGGTGGTGACAGTATCCCTTATGGTTTGAATTTGATGCTCGAAGGATTTAGCACCGCCATTCATGACGGCAACCCTATCGATGTGTGGGAAGTTGACGAGCATTTGCAGTGGCTACGTGAGCAGGTCAAAGATGAGCAATGGTTACCAAGTTTAATCAAAACCCATTTGTTAGACAATCAGCATCGAGTCCGTGTCACATTGACACCTGATAGTGAAAAGTCAGCCCGTTTGGCGGCAGAAGAACAAAACCGTCTGGATAACATCGCTAAGAATCTAAGCAATGATGATAAAGAAACCCTGCGTCAACAGAAGCTAGACTTGGCAGCGCGCCAGGCAGCGCCTGATGATTTAAGCTTATTGCCAAAAGTGGGTTTAGAAGACGTACCGACCGATATTAGCTTTAAACAAGGCACACAAAAATCAGTACAGTTAAGCGGGCAGGACAGTACTTTATTTGAATACGAAGCCGGAACCAACGGTATCTACTATTATCAAGTTATCGTACCGTTGACCGATGCTATTGGTAATAGCAACAGCGATGAGTTGCCAGTGAATGATGTGATCAATCATCCGTTACTGCCTATTTATTTGAGCTTGTTGTCCGAGCTGGGTACGGATTCATTAACCGCTCATGAAATGCAGGCAAAGCAAGCGGCACACTCGTCAGGAGTGACAGCTCGCATCAGTCAACGTACTGACATCGACGATAATCAAGCGATTAGCAGTTACTTTGTGGTGGCAACGCGTGCACTAAACCGCAAGCCTGAAGCGATAGAGCTGCTCAAAGAAGTGATGGAGCATAGCGTCTTTGGTGAGCATGACCGTATCAAAGAAATCTTGCAGCAGCGCAGTGCCAGTTGGCAGTCAAATCTTGCAGGTGCAGGGCATGCCTATGCTCTACAAACGGCCAGTCGTGGTATGAGCCGTCAAGCGCAGCTTGAATATGTCCGCAGCGGTTTGCCCGCATTGAGCGCACTCAAGGACTTCTTGACGCATGCCAGTACAGACGATGCACAGTGGGATAGGCTTGCCACCAGCTTGATGGATTTGCACAAGCGTTTAATCAGCCTGCCCAAGCATGCAGCCATTATCTGCGAAGCCGAGCAAACCGAACGTTTGAGCAGTCTCATCGTCAATAGTTGGCAAGATAGCCAAGCACCGAAAATTGCTGAGCAGTTGAAAAACACTGGTGCAGACATCGACAGCCATGTGCCAAGCGAGTTTGCAGACTTGCAACTCAATACGGCGCTAAATGGTGACAAAGATGCGACCAAGGGAGCAGAAAGTGGCGCTGCTATTGATGTTGAGGATTTGGCATGGCTAGTGCCCACCAATGTTTATCATAACGCCAGTGCTTACACGGTACCTGCGGCCAACCATCCTGATATCGTAGCGTTGATGGTACTGGCACCTTATTTGCGCAACGGTTATTTACATAGCGCTATTCGTGAGCGGGGCGGTGCGTATGGCGGTGGAGCAGGATATGATGCCAATGCCTGTGCCTTTAAATTCTTTAGCTATCGTGATCCGCAGTGTGCTGAGACCTTTGCACATTTCGATGCTAGTATTGAATGGTTATTGAATGAGCCGCAATCCGATGAGCAGTTAGAAGAAGCTATTTTGGGTATCATCTCAGGCATGGATAAGCCAGGCTCGCCAGCAGGTGAAGCTGTCAAAGCATGCTTCGCTGATTTACATCATCGCGGGGCTGACTGGCAACGTCAAATGCGTGCGTCGATCTTGGCGGTGACAGTGGCAGACTTGCAGCGTGTTGCCAAGCAGTACCTACAAGGACAAAAGCATGTCCGTGCGGTACTCGCGCCTTATGAGAAAGAAGAGGAAGTTAAAAACCTAGGCTTCAGTGTCAGCAAAATAAAGAGCTGATAGTAAAAGTAATAAGGCATGTTTAACGCACTTTATTTGTCATTAAAGATAAATCGTTGTTAAACATAAATCGTCACTGAATACTAAAAAGCCAAGCATGATGCTTGGCTTTTTAAGGTTGTGGTGTCCAATATGGACTAATAACGTTTGATACTTTGGTCTTTGCCGATATGATCTTGATGTATTGGAAAATCAGATAACTCGGTGAACTGCTGACGATCTTCAAAGTAGCTTGTTAAGGTGCGACGTACTGCTTCAAAAGCAAGATCATCCCATGGAATATCCTCTTCACTAAAAAGGGCACAGTCGAGACTCTCTGAGCCAACGCCATATGCACCGTCTTTTAACTCGGTGATATAGATGCTATAAATCTGTCCGATATCTGGAATATCATACAAGCAATATAAATGTGGATTGATAGCAGTCGCTTCTGCTTCTTCATAACTCTCACGAGCAGCACCTTCTGCCATGGTTTCACCGTTTTCCATAAAGCCAGCTGGCAGAGTCCAGAAGCCATACTGCGGCTCGATAGCACGGCGACATAGTAGTACTCTGTCTTTATGTACGACCAGCGTGCCACAAATCACTTTTGGATTTTCGTAGTGAATATAGTTGCAGCTTGGACAGACCAAGCGAGGCATATTATCCGTGGGTGGTATTTTTCGTTCTGCTTTGTGACCGCATTTGAGACAATACTGCATATCAACTGCCTTGTTATAAGAATATGAAGCGTGATGAAAATGGTTGGTAATGATACTGTGAAAGCGATGCAGGAGAATATGATTATCCTGAGCCGTTATCATCCTAAGATAGCACATATTCTTAGCTTACATCATCATGATAACAGTAACTCAGCTTGGTATTTGCAAAAATAGGATTGTCTACTTAGAAATCCCTTAGGGAATACCGCTACTTATCAAGTCCCAGTCACATAAATAGCATGCAGCTGATCAGATATTACGCTAGTCTAAGATAGAGCAGCCAATCCGATATCGACGTTCGTTAAAATAGAGAGCCATATTCTACTGTTTTTGTTTGGGATTTATGTCAAAAAATAAATATTGATTTATGGTTTGCTTTGTTCTTAAAATCTATTTTGGATAAGTCATCATAATGATACTGAATGTCGATAAAGACATATTGATAAAGACGTATTAATAAAAATATAGCAATAAAAACATAGGGCAACTGTCATGTTACTTCCTCCGGAGACTGTTAGTTTTGATGAATTAACAGTCGCTGCACCTTCTTTTATACGTTATCCAACGCTCAGGAAGCTGGCGGAGCGTGTGCAGAATGAAACGCTGGATATGCTCAATCCAGTGATGCAAGGTGGGCATCATGTATCGCGTAGTGCTCGTATCTTAGACAGTCTGTATAAAACGCCCATCGCTGATGCCTCTATATTGGTGGCCATCACGCATGAACGTCATCCTAAGTTATTACTCACGCGCCGTGCTGCTCATATGAAGAGTCATGCTGGTGAAGTCGCCTGTGCAGGCGGGAAGTATGAGATAGGTGATGGCAATAATGTCGTCACGGCTTTACGTGAAGCCTGTGAAGAGACGGCACTACTACCAAGCAAAGTCCAGTTGCTCGGTCAACTGCCCATGCAAACCTCCAAAAGCGGCATGAGCGTCCGTCCGATCGTGGCTCTCATTGCGCCTGATTTAGTACTGGTGCCAGAAATCGGGGAAATCTCTCGCATTTTTTGGGCTGATTTTGAAGCGCTACTCACACAACCTACGGTAGAATATTCGATAGAGTATGCGATGCAAGATCAGGTAGCGACGATACTCACGCCCAGCTGGCAGGTCGATGGTGAGACGGTGTGGGGACTGACAGGACGAGTGATTGCTAGTCTATTAGAAACTGGCTTTGATCGGCAGCTCGAATGGTATTACCGCGTACAAGATACACGGTCATAATGTTCAACACGCCCCAATATGAATTGCTAATGCTATGGTTTTATTCCGCCGTTAAGTAGGGCAAGGAGCTTCGCATCGAATCATGGTTGTTTGTAGTAACTGTCGTTTTTCTTTAGCCACCAATTCATATTGTCTTGCCGTTTGGCGCGAAATGCTTCTAGTTTTGCGGCCACAGATTGATTGTGCTGCCGTGCTGTGTCGAGAGTAAATAGAATAGGTACTGAAGACAAAACCCCAAAACGCATTTTTGATTTTGGCAAGTCCAAGCCATCACCGATATCATCACCGACGAGGGTGCGCGTCACACTGGCGTTGACCATTTCGACAAAACGTCCTTTACGATTGTCTTCGCCCATTAGCTGTCGTGGTAAATCATGCAACGCTTTTGCTAGAGGCTTACCCATTGTAAAGTCAAGCTGCTGAATAGAGAGATAGGTGTAGAGCCATTCCCAACAAGCGGTTTCATCCTTTGGTAACCGATCTAAATCAACCCCCATCCAATAGCTGGCAAGATTCCACAGATGCAGGATTCCCTCAGCTTCCTTTTGACTGATTCGAGCCCCTAGTAAGCGTAGCCCGCGCATAATCAATAACGAAAACTGTAAATGCGTGGCGATCATATCCGTTTGATTGATAGGGATGCCCCAGTAGTTGGTATTCCAGCTACCATCAGGATTGTGATAATGATCAGCGCCTACTATATCGCTAGCGGCAGCATGCCCTTTGCCTTTGAGTAAGCTTTGACGGACTAAGGAATGAATCTGACGTACTTTGATAGATTGGCGCCAGCCTTCTGAGCCAACTGCTAGCACTTGCTCGATAGATGGACGGTTAGTCTGCGTGTTTGTATTTGAGGCACGTATTGTAGGATGTTCGGAGACGGCCAGAATATATGCGTAGGTACGCATTAATCGTGGCAAGGCATCATTCGTCAGTGCACCTGTTTGAATGAGCGGAAGGGACAGAGCAGGGATGCTATAACCTGCCATCAGTGCGACATTGCGCAATAACCAAATCAGCATCAACGGATATCGACGGTAAGCAACCGCACCAACATGAGCAAGTTTGGGATCAAACCAATCAGGATGGCGACGGAATTGTTCAGTCAATACCGCGAAGGAAGCATTGTTTGCTAATTGATTATCTACTTCGTCATCGATAATGAACTGCTGCAATGGTCTTGAGAAACGAATGCTATCAGTGGTTAGGCTGTCTGCCAGTGGGTCACCGATATCGTAGCCTTCGACCATCTCATTCAATAAATCTGGTGAGATGGTAAAGTTTTTGGGTAGTAAATAACGTTTGATGCGTTGCAAGACTTGTAGGTCGCTATGCTCACCAATCGTGGTGGTACGCCCATGACGTTGATAGTGATTTTTTGAAGACTGAGTGCTGTCTGATGTGCCGGTTGTCGCTTTATTACTGCTCTTGAGTGGGGTCATAGGTATCAGTTGCCTTCATTAGCATGGGCATGTCACCATGCTGATGATGTTAATATCTATATCTATCTTGCTGATTGAATAAGTCGAGCTGTCTTTCTGAGCTGTAGATACGGCGCTTTGCTTTACGAATTTCGTCGGCGAGTGACAACAATCGAGCACGTGCTTCTTTTTCACTATCAAAGCCCAGCATATCGCCACTTTCGAGTTTGTCGAACTCGTCTTGATATTTATCTATTAGGCGATTGTCCTCATCTATTTGAGATTCTAATTCGTAATAGTCGAGACCGCGTTGGTTTGCCCGCTCCAAGGCACTTGCCATACTGGCTGGGCAGACGTTATTTATATCGCGGCCACTTTTACCAAGATTATATGAGTTATTAGTCGTGCAGTACTGTTTTAGCCCTTGTTGGCGACCGCGCTCCCATGCTGAATAATCAGGGGCGACACTGGCTTTGGCACAGGCTTTGGCGTGAGAGGCTAAGCGGTCTGACTGGTAACCTGACACACCGTCATTATAGCCGATAGTCTCCCAGTCACCGATGAGACATTCTTGTTTGGACAGGGTGGCGCAGCCTGATAGCAAAACAATACTGCCCAGAACAGGCAGGCTAAGCGAAAGTCGATGTACAAATCCTAGCACGGTTATCTCCTATGATTGTAAACACAAGTAAGAAAAAACTGGATTAAAACAACTTAACTTGTAAAGCCGAATGCCACTTATGAGTCGTTAAACTGATAAGTGGCTTGCTATCTTATCAATCAGTGAGAACGCGTCAAATCAATAGATGTCGCACTATCACTGTCTTTTAGATTGGCCTTCAGTACGAGGTAACCTGCGATACCAGAGGCAATAGAGCCCATGATAATACCTAGGCGCTCATCAAACATGGTTGTGTCGCCTGCAAACGCCAAGCCACCGATGAATAGGCTCATGGTAAAACCAACACCACATAATAACGATGCCCCGTAGATTTGCTTATAATCCATACCTTTTGGCATGGTTGAAATACCAAGCTTAAAGATGAACCAACACATCACCATGACACCGATTTGTTTACCAATAAACAGACCAGCGGCAATACCGAGTGGTACGGAGTGGAAGAGCTCAGCCAAGCCGGCACCTTGGAGCGAGATACCTGAGTTGGCAAAGGCAAATATTGGTAAAATCCCGAAAGCGACGGTGTTGTGTAAATCATGCTCCAATTCTTCAAGTGGAGAATGCTCAGGATCTGTGCGATCCAACATTGGGATAAATAGCGCTAAGACCACGCCTGCTAAGGTAGCGTGAATACCTGATTTTAAGACAGCGACCCACATGATCACACCAATCAGCAGATAAGGGGTGATACTAGTGACGTTGCGGCGGTTCAGTAAATATAAGAATGGCAAGCACAACGCGGCTAACGCCAACGACTGTAATGACAACTCACTAGTATAAAATAAAGCGATAATTAAAATGGCACCGATATCATCAAAGATAGCAATAGAGACCAAAAATACTTTGAGAGAGTTGGGGACACGACTACCTAATAAGCTCAAAATACCAAGCGCAAATGCAATATCAGTCGCAGCAGGAATGGCCCAGCCTTTCCAATATTCAGGCTCATTTAGGTTGAAGAGTATATAGACAATCGCAGGTACGATCATGCCACCCACTGCCGCAGCAGCAGGCAAGATGATTTGTTTGATGTTGGAAAGCTCACCAACCAACACTTCACGCTTGAGCTCGAGTCCGACTAAGAAAAAGAACACCGCCATCAGACCGTCATTGATCCAGTGGTGAGCGTCTTTGGCAATAGCGAAATCGCCAATCTGAACAGCAACAGGGGCGTGGATAAAGCTGTCGTACCACACGCTGAGAGGGGAGTTGGCAATGATCATCGCAGCTATGGCGGCCATTGCTAGAACGATACCTCCTGCCGCCTCAAGTTCAAAAAAACTCTTAACCCTTTGTATTGCCATATCACCCTCATTCAATAAATACAATGTATTAAAGATGGCTTGCCTGGTGCAAGTCATTAAATAATCAAAAACTTCAAATTTCTTAGATAACCTTAGTTTCTCATACTCTTATTGATATAGACAACAAAATACGTCAATCCAAAGTCATACTTTCAGCTGTTTGTACGATATTCGTTGGAATTATAAAGCTGGTAGAGTTTTCTGAACTGTTATCGGTTATTAGCTCTATTCTACCGGACGTGGTTGTTATACAATAAGCTCTTAGACAAATTTAGCAGACTTTTAGATGTTTTTGGTCTTTTTTATACTTTTATCTGGTGGTGTTCTAAAAAGTATGCTGGCATCAGACGTAGCCATAATTGACATAAAA
>NZ_JAKDUI010000107.1 GCF_030457785.1 Psychrobacter sp.
CATTGTAAATAGTATCAATGAGTTACAATGTGGCTTATCCCGAACTGGGGTTATTATAACTACTTATCATTTTTCATCAGTTCGCTATCGAATTGTTTGTTGCTTTTGGCAACGTTGTGCGGATCTTGGTCGCCAGTTGCCTTCTCTGCGGCAGCAGGGTTGGCTTGCTGTCGTACATCATCGGGGTCGAAATCTGCACTATCGCCCGCTTCTGTTGCCTGATGTGCGTTGTCAAGCCTATGTTCAGCCTTATAACTATCATCTACTGTCCGTTCATTTGCCTTATTCATGGCATCTCCCCTTTATTAGAGTTCTCGATATTAGGGTCATTAATTTTAATGGTTATTTTTGTCCCTTTTACGGTGTTGTTCTTGTCGCTGCGCAGTCGTGACGCTAAGCACCGAACAGCAATGGCATTTTCAATGGCACTGCTCTGTGGCTAACTTGTGAATGTGTCAGTCTTTTTCTTTTGGATTAGACACACGTGCCTGAGCATTGTCTACGCTGGCATAACGATCAGAGTTATTAATTTTTTGACGCTTATCTGCTTCACCACCGAAGTCATTTCTTACGGTGTCTTCATTGACATTTTCATCGAAGGCGCACCCCTTTTGGTCGCGACGGTCTGGCTGGCGTGCAGGGTCATCTTTATTATTAACATGCTCTGAATCAACAACGCCTGCTTCAAAGGTGTCCGTACCCTTATTTTCAGTGGTATTTTTTTCGATGTCACCTTCGCTCTTTAAAGCGTCGTTGGTTTCAGCCTTTGGGTGCGTAGATAACTCAGTATCTTTGGCTTTCATATTCTCATCCTTAGATTTCATTGTTGGTTTTTTAGTTTTATGGCAGTTTATTGGTGAACACTGATATCATTGGTGACGCTTTATACGGTGGTTATTTAGTTCATTTTGATCCAGCTTATTACGGCGGTTATTTGACACGTTGGTTACTTATCAGTGCGTAGGTCATCTTGGATAAAAGAAGTCTGCTCTTCCTCGCTCAGTTGCTCGGGGGCATTGGCGTTTTTGTCACCTTCTAGGTTTTGCTCAACTTGCTGCCCGTCTACTTGCTCAGCAGCGTTTCGGATGTCTGAAGCGTCACGTGCGTTATCATCATTAGTATTACTCATCAGGTACTCCTTGTTTATGTCATTGTTTGCTTGTCATAGTTATTATTGTTTGTTCCGCTCGGTTTCGGAACTTTGACGAGGCGCGCTAATGAGACAAGTCTTGATAAATAAATCTGTGGGTCCGAGCTTTTGCCTCAATTTTTATTGTACAAACGAAGCGGCACACAACAACAGTGTGCTGCCGTATCAATGTGTGAATAAATGTGAGGTTACTCGACAGTTTGTAACTGTCGTAAAGGCCACGCAAAAAAAACCAAGTGTCAGTAATTTAGAATTACCGATGCTTGGTTTTATTAACGCTTAGTTTTATTAACGTAATGACGAGACTGACGATATCATAAATTTTCAAGGACCCATTTCAATAGCCAATTTCAAGAGCTATAAATATCGTGCTACAGCCGTGGATATGAGTCCCCTAAAGCAACAGAATAAACACCTTAGATGGCTGGTTCGACACCATTGATAGCTTTTAGCAAATACTCTTGCGCAACATGCGCCGCCTCACCAGCTGCCGGATGAATCTGCTGCCATGTGCTGTCACCGTTTAGTGTCCAAGCTTGCGTGTTGTCTTTCAGATAGTTCTGTAAACCATCTTGGTAGATTTGCGAAAACAACGCTTTGTCCTCAATCGGAAACGCTACTTCTACACGATGGAACAGATTACGATCCATCCAGTCTGCACTACCACAATACAAGCGCTCGTCACCGTCATTATAAAAATAATAAACGCGGGTATGCTCCAAGAAGCGACCAACGACAGAGCCCACAGTGATGTTTTCAGACAGCCCTTTCACCTGAGGGCGTAGGCAACATATAGAGCGCAAAATCAGCTCAATTTTAACCCCTGCCTGCGAGGCGTCATACAGCTTATTAATCAGTCGACGTTCGGTTAATGCGTTGACCTTGACGATGATATGAGCGCGCTTGCCTGCTTTTGCATGAGCGATTTCATCATCGATAAAACCCATCAACTTGTCATGCAACGTAAACGGGGCATGCATTAGCTTTTTGAGATTGGCAGGTTTGCCCATCCCTGTTAGCTCTTGAAAAATCTTATGGACGTCTTCTGAGATATCAGCATCTGCAGTAAATAGACCATAGTCAGTATAAGCTTTGGCATTGCCCGCGTGGTAATTGCCCGTGCCTAAATGCACATAACGACGGATTCTGTCTTCCTCACGGCGAATGATCAGCATTAGCTTGGCATGGGTTTTATAACCAACGATACCATACACCACGACCGCCCCTGCCTCTTGTAAGTAGTTAGCGACTGCGATATTTGAGGCCTCGTCAAAGCGCGCACGCAGCTCGATGACGGCAGTAACTTCTTTGCCATTTCGAGCCGCAGCAGCCAATGCTTTGACGATTTCTGAGTTGGTGCCTGAGCGGTACAATGTTTGCTTGATCGCCAATACTTTGGGATCGCTGGCGGCTTGCCACAGCAAATTAATAATCGGTGAAAAAGAATGAAAAGGATGATGCACCAATACATCACGCTTGCGCATCGCGGCAAACATGCTGGTCGGTTTTTCTAGATTATCCACATCTCTACGAAAAGCCTTTGGCATAACATGTGTAAACGGCTGATACCGCAGGGCAGGAATATTAAAATCGAACAACAAGCGGGTTAAGTTAACCGGCCCATTGACTCGGTATAACTGACTGCTGTCTAGCTCAAACTGGTTGAGCAAATAATCACTCAGCGCTTTCGGACAGTTGGTTGTGACCTCTAAACGTACCTTGTCACCAAAACGACGATTTTCCAACTCACCTTCGAGCGCTTTGGCGATATCTTCGACGTCATCCGCCAAATCTAAGTCTGCATTACGCGTCAATCTGAATTGATGACAGCCAGTCACACTCATCCCAGGGAAAAGCTCACCAATATGCTCATGAATGACGGCAGACAACATGACGTGGTGTTCTTTGCCACCCGTCAATTCATCAGGCAAGCGGATGACACGAGGCAGGCTGCGTGGTGCTGGTACGATAGCCAAATTGATATCACGACCGAACGCATCTTTGCCTTCTAAGGTAGCAATAAAGTTGAGGCTTTTATTCACCAATCGCGGGAATGGATGTGCAGGGTCAATGCTAATCGGTGTCAATACTGGGGATACTTGCTCGGTAAAATAACGCTTCATCCACGCTGACTGCTCAGCATTCAACTCTTCACGCTTTAAGTAGCGGATACCGTCATTGGCCAATGCTGGCAGAATGTCTTCATTAAGAATACGGTACTGCTCATCAATGGCATCGTGAGCAGTAGCAGATATTTCTTTCAGCACCTCACTCGGTCGCATACCTTGATCATTGGACGATACATCACCGATATTAAGCTTTTGCATGATACCTGCAACACGAATCTCAAAAAATTCATCGAGGTTTGATGAAAAAATAATTAAGAAAAACAACCGTTCAAGAAGTGGGTGGCGCGGGCTGGCCGCTTGCGCGAGCACACGTAATTGAAACTGCAACAACGACAATTCACGATTGATATAGCTGCTAGGAGAATAACTACCGTCTTCCGAACGTTGCCACTTTATTTCGGTTAGATCTTCGCTGTTATCGATTTCATGAACCACATTACTGACATCAACGATGTCATCAACATGGCTACCTTTATTGCTACTGTTCTTATCACTACTGTTATTTTGTTTATTCATCACATCTGCCACGTCACTACTCCCGTTATATTATCTATGCACCATTAGCGTTTATACCAATTGTCTGGATAACTGCTTTATTATTGACTGTTTTTTGTCTACATCACTGCAACTACTGCCGTATGAAATGCCGATCGATAATCACTCACCGTGGCGCTAACTATGGCAGTGCTGCACTGTTCATGCGTCTTTTGATAATGCTTTGCTTGTTACGCAGGCGTCTGTCGCCTAGATTGTCTTCGTAGTACTTTGGATTGGTCAGCATACTGATGAGCAGCGCTGACTCGTCGCGATTGAGGTTGGCCGCAGACTTATCGAAGTAATGATGTGCCGCAGCATCAATGCCATAAATACCATTGCCAAACTCTGCTACATTCAGATACGCTGTCAAGATACGCTGCTTATCCCATAATGTTTCTATCATAACTGTGATAATCGCTTCTTCACCTTTGCGTATGTACGAGCGATGCGACGTCAAAAACAAGTTTTTTGCCAACTGTTGGGTGATGGTCGAGCCACCCGCAGACAGCTGACCGGTCTCTTCGTTTTTCTGACGGGCCGCTTTGATGCCTTCTAAATCAAACCCGTTGTGTTGACTAAAGGTACCATCTTCACTCGCAATCGCTGCTTGTTTGGCGGACTGAGCAATCGCGTCATACTCTGCCCAATTTTGGGTTACACTGCCGCCCGACAAACGATGTGCCAGCATAAACATACTGTTATTTACTGGTTGTGTTTTCCAAATCAGCAGCA
Organism: Psychrobacter sp.; assembly: GCF_030457785.1. Taxonomy (GTDB): domain Bacteria; phylum Pseudomonadota; class Gammaproteobacteria; order Pseudomonadales; family Moraxellaceae; genus Psychrobacter. The sequence goes on from NZ_JAKDUI010000107.1 coordinate 4,549, forward strand.
GCCCGGCAACCAATAGATGAAACACCACGACCAACAACATAAATGCCAAAAATAATCGTTTGAAAAATTTGCCAAGACTTGCCATGCGCAGCACCTAAGTGATTTAGAATATAATAAGATAAGGTAGAGATAGACCATTCATTATAGCGGTACTAGCGACTAACTGTCGTATAAACAACTAGCGGCTATACATCAATAATAAAATGAAATGCAGAAAGTCATCTTACCTAATCTCATATTCGCTGTCATTATTTACCCCACTTCTTTATTATGTATCAAAGCTCAGTTAATACTGCGCAGTCAATATCTCTAATGGTGATAACAATCGCTAAAAAGGCAGATGCTTTGGAGCAAGGACCAACAATCGAGAACAATATGCACAATGATAATAATATAAAAGCGCTGCGAGCACGCATGATCGCAGCCGATCCTAGTCTTGGCAGTACCACTAATATAGACAAATGGTGGTTGCTAGGCACTTCTGGTTGTCACCTCTGTGACACTGCCGAACAACTACTAACCCAGTTTCAAGCGGTGCACCCTCTCACCTATCAGTATGTCGATATTGCTGACTTTGATGAGGAACTCATGATGACGTTTGCCCATCATATCCCAGTGATTCTGACCCCATCAAAACGCTTGGACTATCCATTTTCGGTCATGGATCTGCAACAGCTATATTCTTAATCCATTAGATATTAAACAATGTAATAGTGAAATATTTATGACAAACTTAAAAAAAATGACAGAGATTGAAGATTTACGCCGTGTTGCCGAGCGTAAAGTGCCCCGTATGTTTTACGATTATGTTGATTCAGGCTCATGGACTGAGACCACGTATCGTAGCAATGAGACTGACTTTGACCGAATCAAACTGCGCCAGCGTGTGTTGGTGGATATGGATAACCGCAGTCTAGCGACGCAGATGGCTGGCGAGTCAGTACAGATGCCTGTCGCCATTGCGCCAACTGGCTTTACTGGCATGATGTGGGCAGATGGTGAAATACATGCCGCGCGCGCCGCCGAAAAATTTGGTGTGCCGTTTTCTCTCTCAACCATGAGTATCTGCTCTATCGAAGATGTGGCAACGCACACCGACAAGCCCTTTTGGTTTCAACTATATGTGATGCGTGATCAAGACTATGTATCCAACCTGATCCAACGAGCAAAAGATGCCAATTGCTCGGCGCTTATTCTCACGGCAGACTTGCAAGTACTGGGACAACGTCATAAGGACATCAAAAACGGCTTGTCTGCGCCACCTAAACCCACTCTGAACAATATCCTAAATCTGATGACCAAGCCAGAATGGTGTATGAACATGCTCGGCACCAAACGTCGTACCTTTGGCAATATCGTGGGGCATGCAAAAGGCGTCGAAGACTTGTCCTCGCTCAGTGCTTGGACTGAAGAGCAATTCGATCCTGGTTTGAGCTGGGACGACGTCGCACGTATCAAAGATATGTGGGGTGGAAAACTAATCATCAAAGGCATCATGGAACCTGAAGACGCTATTTTAGCCGCCCGAAGTGGTGCTGATGCCCTCGTGGTCTCAAACCATGGCGGCCGGCAACTGGATGGTGCGCTATCCTCTATCTCTGCACTGTCTGATATCGTCCAAGCGGTTCAGGCCGAAAACAGCAATATCGAAATATGGCTAGATAGCGGTATTCGCTCCGGACAGGATGTACTAAAAGCCATCTCTTTAGGGGCGAAAGGCACGATGATTGGTCGATCTTTTCTCTACGGGCTAGGCGCTTATGGCGAAGATGGCGTACGCCGTGCTTTAGAGATTATTTATAAAGAATGTGACTTATCGATGGCATTCTGTGGTCATACCGATATCAACACAGTCACCAGCGACATCTTAGTAAAAGGCACCTACGAAAACCTCAAAATCCCGACCTTTTGATCTCAATTTTTAGCACTTTGCAGGACTTTTAAGACCGCAAATACCGACGTATCAGTGACTAGTCTGAGCAAACCCTTTATACTTTTTACGCCATACGTCATTCATCACTTATTATTGATAGTTAGCTTTTATGACCATTCAACAGCTGTTAAAAAAAGCGCCTGTCACCACTCTGCTAATAATCAGCTTTGTCGCGCTGTTTATCTTGCAAGTACTCACAGGCGTCGATGCCAACAACCCTTCAACAGAGTCCTTGCTGATGTGGGGCGCCAACGCCTTGCCCTTTACTATGAGTGATGAGCCATGGCGTCTGGTCAGCAGCGCCTTTTTACACATCGGCTTGATGCATTTATTGTTTAATGGCTTTGCCATGTACTTTTTTGGACAAGTTGCCGAGCCTATGTTTGGCTCGGTGAAGTTTTTGGCGTTGTTTTTATTAGCAGCAGTCGGTGGCAACTTACTCAATAATCATGTCACGTGGATGGGCATCTTGGACGGCACAGGACAGCCAGGTATATCAGCAGGTGCATCAGGTGGAATTATGGGCATCGGTGCTGCCTTACTCATCGCTGCGCTATTTAAAATATCGGTCAACGGCATGGTGCTGAACCTCAAAAGCCTGATATTTATCATGGGTATCAATTTGATTTACGGTTTTGCCGTACCGGGCATTGATAATGCTGGACACATCGGCGGTGCGATTACGGGTCTGTTGATTGCGCTACCGTTTGCTACCGCCTACCGTCAACGTATGTCAATGATCAGAAAAAGCAGACCACATTACCAGACCGCTTATAGCTACTCCATCAACCACAACCACAACCACAACCACAACCAAGAAAGCTACAACAATATACATACCGATAATGATATAGACCTTGATATAGATCAAGATATTGGTAGCGACGTCAATATGAGCAATACTGTGCCTCAAGCTAGAACGGTGATCGACACTGCAGCAAAAAAGCCTGCTATGATATGGCAACTCCTACCCTGGTTGGCGATGCTACTGATAGCTATCGGTTTTTTCTGGTGGTGGCAAGACATTCATCAGCAATTATTGCAAATACTGGACAGCATTGAGTAAAACAGCAGACTTATTTATGCCATGCTTTTTTAGTATAATGACTTTGCTGGATAGACATCGCTGAATGGACGTTACTGAATAGACGCTGTACTCAATATTTAACGAAAACCCTGATATCGGCGCTACCATCAGCACCGACCACGACACCTTAGGCGATGAGCTGTTTTTAAATACCATGCCACTGTCCTTTATTTTTTAGCTAAGGTGTTTATATTTAGCCGTTTCTTCAGTTTGCACACCGTGATAAAAACGAAATGAATCACAGCCAAACAAGCTATTTGATGATATTTAGCAAAACCTAGGGCAAAGGTTTAGCCTCTTTAGCCCAACCACTTATGAGAGAACATCATGTTTACATCATCTGCGCTACCTACTGTCTCTAAACGTGCTGTGCTTAGCGCATTAGCGACCACCACACTAATCAGTGTCACCAGCATATCCAATGCAGCATGGTTAGAAAACACCCTGCCAACGGACAAAGATGCGGTACTCAGCGTTGGTGTTAATGCCATGGCAGTCAATACAGCCTATGACATGGAGGACAATACCGAGACACGTGTCCTACCAGGCGTGTTTTATGATAACAATAGAGTCTATGCTCGCGGTGCTCAAGCTGGTATTTATCTGATCAATGACGGTGTCAATCAGCTGTCTGCCTATGCTCAGCCTTCTGGCTCTGGGTTCGACCCTGATGATGCCAATGGTGCTCTTCAAGGCTTAGACGAACGTAAATCATCAGCTGCTGCCGGTCTCAGTTATTTGCGTCGCACCTCTGTCGGTGGGTTTCGGGCACAGATTGCCACTGATGTTTTAGATCGCAGTGGTGGTAATACTGCTCGCTTGACCTATCTTGCCAGAATTACTAAAGGCAATTTAACCGTCTATCCAAGTGCTGGCTTTGAATATCATGATGCAGACTATAACGAATACTACTATGGTGTGAGTGACAAGGAATCAGCAGACACAGGCGTTGATGCTTATACCTCTAATTCGAGCTTGAACCCGTATGTCAGCGTTAGCGCCAATTATGATTTCAGTGAAAACTGGGCTGGGTTTGCTAACCAAAGCCTCAGCTATGTGCCAAACGAGCAATTCGACAGTCCAATGGTAGACTCACGTACTGAGTCAACAACGACGCTTGGTTTGCTTTATAAGTTTTAGTTGAAATTGAATTTTTGATGTGAAAAGGCTGGGGAAATGCACAGCCTTTTCCTTTTTCATGAAGTTACCCCACTCTCAACTTCGAAAGTGATTGAAAAAAGAAGAGCACCTCACTAATC